>NZ_JACCSO010000532.1 GCF_013812955.1 Nannocystis sp.
ACCACGCGCCGCTTCGGCGGCACCGGCCTGGGCCTGGCGATCAGCCGGCGTTTGTGTCGGATGATAGGTGGCGAGATCTTCGTCGAGAGTCAGTTCGGCCTCGGTTCGACCTTCCGCGTGCGGCTGCCAGCTCGAGGGCGCGGCCCGGGCCTGGGCTGAGCGCGATCGCAGGCTGTCGAAGTCGCGGGCCCGACAGCGCGGCGGGGTCACACGCAGGCGTCACGGGACCGGCGGAGGATCGAACACGAGGGTGCTCGTCTTGATCTTCCAGCCATTGTTGGTGCGCACGTATTGATCGACATAGCGGCCGTAGAACGGAACGACCTCTGTTCCGCCCGTGTATACGACTTGCGCGGTCAGGTACCACTCGCCGGTCGCTACGTTGCCGTTCACTTCGATGCGCGAGTTCTGGACGACGTGGAAGCCCCAGGAGAACGATGGAGCAATGACGTTCTGAAGGAAGGCCGTCAGGGTCGCCTTGGTGGTGAAGGTTCCGAAGCTGTCATAGTCCACCTGGAGGTTGGAGACGAACAGGTCGACGAACGCGCTGGCCCCACTTGGATCACCGAAGATTCCGTCGAGCGCCACGCCATAGCGGTGCTTCAACTCCTTGATCTCCTCGATGTCCTCCAGGCGACGCAGGCGGTCGTCGGTATCGCCCGAGTTGTGCTTGGCGGAGGCGGACATCGTGGGTAAGGCCCCTAAACTGGCCACCACGATACAGCTCGAGATCATTGCGGTCTTCAGGTAGGTGCGCATCGCATATCCTTTCAGCGGCACTCCTGAGCACACTCGCTCATGTGGCCGTTCTCCACGGATAGTAGATCGAGGGCCTCACCGAAGCCCGTTAATTCGTCGGAGAGTTTTTGAGAACGGCGTCGTCAATGTACTATCAGAGTATACCTGAGTGGCCATCACGGACGCCGGAACTGCGCCGATGACATGGCGTCGCGGGTGGCCGTCGTAGGTGCGTATCAGCCTCGCAACGGTCACCGACGAGACAGCGCGCCAGTGGGGGACAGGGTCCTCGCACTGGCGCGTTCTGGGGGCTATGGGCCCGATTGTGTATGGCCTTGCGCCGGTTGTCAGCTCGCTGATATCTCGACGATCTCGAACCAATACATCTCGAGCACGCGCATGATGTTGACCAGCGAGGGGAAGGTCACCGGCTTGATGATGAAGGAATTGACCCCCAGGTCGTAGGTGCGAAAGATGTCCTCCTCGGCCTTGGAGGTGGTCAGCACGATGACGGGGATCCGGCGCAACTCCGGATCGCTCTTGATCACCTTGAGCGCCTCGCGGCCGTCCATGCGCGGCATGTTGAGGTCGAGCAGGATCATCCCAGGACGCGGAGCGCTGTCGGGGTCGGCGTATCTGCCTCGCCGCTGCAGGTATTCGAGGAGTTCCTCGCCGTCTTCGACAGCCCGTACATTATTGGCGAGCCGGCCCTCCTGCAGCGCCTCCTCGACGAGCATGCGATCCTCGGGATCGTCATCGGCGATGAGAATGGTGATCGGTCGGCGGTTGTTCAAGGCTGCAGTCCCCTCTCGGTTTGCTTCATCGGGAGCAGGATCGTGAACACGGTTCCCTCGTCCATCACGCTGCTCACTGTGATCTTCCCATGATGCTGCTCGACGATCTTGCGGCACACGGCCAGCCCGACGCCCGTGCCCTCGTACTTCCCGCGGCTGTGAAGGCGCTCGAAAATACCAAAGATCCGGTCGTGATGCCTCGGCTCGATGCCAATGCCGTTGTCCGCAATGAGCAGACGGAGCGTGGGACCATCGGGCCCGTGTTCAATAACCTCGCCGTGGATGTTCACCACCGGCGGTACCTCGGGGCGTGCAAATTTGAGGGCATTGGCGATCAGGTTCTGCAGCAGCTGCCGCATATGCATCGGGTCGGCGTCGATGACCGGCAGCTCGCCGACGATGACCTTGCCCGCGGTCTCCTCGATACGCACCTCGAGGTCGGAGAGCACGCTCTTGGCGATCTTATTCAGGTTGGCCCGGGTGTACCTCTGCTCCTTGGCCGACAGCCGCGAGAACATCAGCAGGTCGTTGATCAGATCCTGCATGCGCTTGGCAGCGTTGCGGATGCGCTCGAGGTAGTCACGCCCGGCCTCGGGCAGCTCTTCGCGAAACTTCTCGCGCAGGCGGTCGCTGAACGCCTGGATCTTGCGCAGCGGCTCCTGCAGGTCGTGCGACGCGATGGAGGCGAAGCGCTCGAGCTCGGCGTTGCTGCGCTCGAGCTGGAGCATGTACTCGCGCAGCTGTTGCTCGGCGTAGCGCTTGGCCTCCTCGGTGCGGCGCTCCTGGCTGACGTTGCGAGTGATCAGCACGACCCCGGCGCTGCGCGTTCCGTCCATGATCGGGCCGAGGCGACTCGAGTAAGTCTCCCGAGTCCCGTCGGGGAAGACCGCCACGGTCTCATAGGCCACGAATTTGCCGGTCTCGCGGACCTCGGTGTAGCGCGACCTCATGGGTCCCTGCTCCTCCGGAGCCGCGAAAGCGAGCATCGGCACGCCGATGATGTCGGCCATCGACATGCCCGGCGGAGCCCGGTTCATCGCGTCAATGACGCCGTTCGCGTCGGTCATGTACACCATGTCGTGCATCGACTCGAACACTGCTGCGAGGCGGCGCTGCTTGTCGGCAAGCTCCGCGCGTAGCGCCTCCTCGCGGCTGCGCTCGCGCACGGAGACATACATCGTCCCCTCCGGATCGTCGCTGCGCACGCAGTGGAGCCCAAGCGCGCAGTAGGCCCCGTCGTGTTCACGGAATCGTCCCTCGATCTCCGCGGGCTGCGAGGGAGTGATGCCAGCGAGCTCGCCAGAGAGGCGAATACGGTCCTCTGGATGGGCCAAGTCTATCAGGGATCTCGCCACGGCAGGATCCGATCCCTCCATCGCAGCACCCAGGCGATCCGCCCACGCCCGATTCACCGCCATCAGGCGGTGCTCACGGTCGATGTAGGCGAGCATATTCGGTGCTGTCGTAAAAAACCTGGAATGATCGATCAAGCGATGGCCCTCTGTACCTGGATCGCAGAGATTGCCAACGCCGTCAACCGGGTCACGAAGACGCGTGCGCAGACGGGGGTGCAGCTGTCAGTCGGACCATGATGGGTCGGTCAGGATGGCAGGTCCCCCCCACTTTCATACCCACAGTCTGTCCAGGCAATAGTTCGACCCGAAAGCGGGGGAGAATCAGCGCGAGCACGAGCGTCAGCTCGTAGAGGCCGAGGCGCTTTCCGATGCAAGCGCGCGGTCCTGCGCTGAATGGGAAGTGAGCGTAGCGGTGTCGCTGCTTGACCGCCTCAGGCGCGAAGCGCTCGGCACGGAAGGCCTCGGGGTCGTCCCAGAAGGCGGGGTGACGGTGGCAAAAGTAGCTGGAGAACAGCACGATGCTGTCGGCCGGAATCGGGTAGCCGAGCAATGTGTCGTCCTGGTGGGTGACTCGCGTCTGCGCCCATACCGGCGGGCGCAGCCGCATCACCTCGTCGAGGACCATGCGCGTGTAGGTCAGCTGCTCGAGCTGCTCGAAGCTCGGTGTGTCGGTCGCGCACACCGTGGCAACCTCTTCGGCCATGCGGGTGACGACCTCGGGATGCCGGTCGAGGAGATAGAAGGTCCAGGTGAGCACCAGGGCGGTCGTCTCGTGCCCGGCGACGAAGTGCGTGATGATCTCGTCGCGCAGCTGCTTGTCGTTCATGGCCTCGCCGGTGTCCGGGTCGCGCGCGTCCATGAGCATGCGCAAGAGTGTGACGTCCTGGTCCTCGGCGCTCCTGCGACGGGCGGCGGCGATGATGTCGTAGACGACGCTGTCGAGGGTCCGGAGGGCGCGCTTATAGCGCAGATTCGAGGGCGTGGGCACGCCGAGGGGGATGACCAGGGCGCCGCGGTTGACCCGCTCCCCGGCGATATGGAGGCTGTCCGCCACGGCCTGCGCGGTGGCGGCCGCAGCCCCGCTGAGGTCGAGTCCGAACAGGGTAAAGCCGATGATGCGCTGGGCGAGGGCGTTCATCTCCGCGTGTATGTCGAGGGTGGTGCCGGCGACGCGATGCGCCTCCCAGGCACCCAGCATGTCGTGCACGCAGCGGGTCATCGCCGGCAGCAGGCGACGCAGGCCGTTGCGATTGAAAACTGGCTGGGTCAGCTTGCGCTGGCGCACCCAAAAGTCGCCGGTGCTGGTGACCAGTCCGTTGCCGACGAGTGGGCGGATCGGGTCGTAGCTGCGGCCCTTGTAGTAATTGTCGACGGAGCCCTGCAAGATGCGCTCGACCGCGTCCGGGTGCGAGACGACGATAAGTCGGCTCCGCCCGCCGGTGGCGATCTGGAAGATCTCCCCGTACTGGCGCCAGCACTGCTCGAGGAACTCGAAGACGCCCATGCGCAGCAGTGACGGCACGGAGCCGACCAGCGGCAGGCCGCGTGGACCGGGGAGCGTGGGTAGCGACGATACAGGTTGATGCAGTACCGAGGACATCACACCCCCTCCGAATAGCGCAGCGGGCCGGACTCGTACCATCTGCGGATGCATTGCATGGTGGTCCGGGTCATTTTGCCGAATATGTCCTCGGGGCCGAGGAGCTCGATGTTGTGCATCATCATGCGTTCATAGCCGCTGCGCTGCGCCTCCGCGAACGTGCGGGCTGCGTCGCGCGGCAGCAGCTTCTCCATCATCAAGATGAGGTTCGAGGGCCGGCCGTCCGTGCCCTCCCTGCGCTCCTTTTCCGCACTGTACAGGTCGTTGAGGAGACGCTGCGACAGGAGCATATAGCGCTCGACCAGCGCGAGCCGGAGGTCGCCGTCGCGTGCGGGCCGGTCCAAGCCGTAGGCCAGGTAGGCGGACGACATGATGCTCATCAGGGTGGTGCTGTCGCCCCCGTTCTCCAGACACTCGACGAAGGTCGGGGCCTGGCCGCTGCGCGAGATGACCTCCTCGGCGTGCATGGCCCGAAACACTCGCACTGAGTAGAGCACCCACCAGCGGTGCTCGGCGGGGCGGCCGGCGCGGGCCGCCAGGGCCGCGCTCATGCGCCGGAAGTAGAGCTCCTCGGGGGTGTCGCCGCTGCTGTCGTCCGCGATCGTGAAGAGGGCCTGCCAGTCGACGGGGCTCTGGCTGTCGCGCAGACACTTGTCGCTACGGTCGTCGAACCAGAACCAGAAGGTGATGACGAGCGCGACCAAGAACACGGCCTCGCGGTCCTCGGGCAAGCCCTCGGAGCGGCACTCCTGGGCGATGTACAGCCCGTCCGCGGCGTGATGGACCGCGAAGTCCGGCATATCCGCGGCCCAGGCCATCAGCCGGGCGAGAAGTTCGGGATCGACGAGAGGGGCGATCTTGCTCATCGAGTCTCCTTGCGGGTCACCTGTGTGGGTTCAGCCGGGATTGCCGCGTCGGAGCGCGGCCAGTCCCGGCCGCGCACGGCCAGCATGCCGCCGACGACGAAGGCCTGGGTGTGCGTGGCAAAGTGGCTGAGCAGCGGCCTCGGTCCGTACATATCAGGGGTCCCTGGCCAGGTACCGTCCGGGCGCTGGGTATCGACGAGATAGCGCAGTGCGTGGTGGGCTCGCTGCGGGTGATGTCTGGCCACCACGGTCAGGGCCAGGCCGGTGGCGCTGGCCGTGCTCGGCCCCTCGAGGTCGGGCCCCCATCCGCCGTCGTCACGCTGACTGGCGGCCAGGGCATCGATGCCGGAACGGACGAGCGGGTGATGGAACCCAAGCGCGGAGCCGATCTCTGCGATCGCGTAGGGGACCCCGCGGTACCAGCTCGCCACCCACGCCTTACGGCACTCGATCTGCTCGACGAGCCAGCTCCGGGCTGCCGCCGTGGCGATGTGGTGTCGACCCGCATAGCCGTTGAGGCCGGACAGCACGTGGGCGACCACATCCTCGACCGGCGGGTCGTCGCGGAACTGCCAGGTGCGCCACAGGCCGTTGTCCATTTGGACGCGGGCCAAATAGGCCAGGGCGCGGTCGACCGTGCGCTCGCCTTGCAGCGTGCCTCGCAGCGCCAGCATCACGGCGCCGGTGGTGTCGTTGTCGGATTCCACGCCCGATCGAAACGGCCAGCCGCCGTCGTTGCTCTGAGTCGCCTGCAGGAAGTCCAGCGCGGGCTGCTGCGCCTCACGCACGAACCACGGGTGGCTGCGGAACGACCGCACGATCAGCGAAGTGTCCCAGACGTCGCTGCTGCAGAACCGCCAGGTGCCATCGGACTGCTGATCCTGGAGCAGACGGGCGCGCAGCAGATACCACGGGTCCGAGCCCGGCGCGGCGACGCACAACGCGATGTAGGCGAGCGCCGTGCTCACCGGGTTGAAGAAGAAGCCGGCTGCGGGCGATTGTACGTGGACCAGGTCGAAGCCGGCGGTCTCGACCGCCGCGACGTGGCCGGCCCGCGCCTGCAGCAGGATGTGTATCGAGATCAGCTCGACTTTGCTCCACAGCTTTAGGCTGGCCTGCGAGCTCCGCTCGTACTCCAGGGCGACCCGCTGGCGTAGCTCGGCTTCCGTGTGGGGTGCCTTCACCTCGAGGCCGGCGTGCAGGGCCAGCGCATACAGCAGGGTACCGCGGCTCGCCATCACTGGCGCGTTGAGCTCGGGCGCCGTCAGATCGATGGTGCCGCCGGAGCCGAGGAAGATGCGGCGGAGGACGACCTCGATCAGGTGGCTGACGGGGTGGTGAGATTGTGGCGTGGCGGCGTCTACCCACCCGCGTGCCTGCGCAACGGCGCAGGCGTCGAGGTTACCGGGAGTATGGCTCAGCGCGTACCCGCAGAGCGCCGTCTCGAAAATACGTGCATCCGGCAACGCCTCCCACGAGCCGTCTGGGCGTTGGAGCGACAGGATGTGCTCCACGGCCCGATCCAGGCAGTCCTCGACGACGCGGACCAGAGATGCCTCCGGGACATCGCTGGACCTCGACGGCATGTCAAGACCCTTGCCGGGCCCATCGAGGGGTTCACGCCGTGGTTCGCCTCCTCGAGTAGACCGCGCGTCGGATTTCACTTGAGATGAACCTTTCTCGGTTGGCACTGCAAGGGAAGCCGGCGGCGCCGGGTCCACATTGACGCAATTATGCTCTGCGCGATACCGCCGCACACGCCTCGGAGATGTGTCGTCAACGGCTATCGCGGCCGTAGATGTCTGAACGGTTCAGACGAACCTGTAACACGACCTCGCAAGTAAATGATATGGCAAAATCCGGGGAGTAGGCGACGGTAGGTGTCCGACGCATGATCGGCTCAGTGTAGCCGACTTGACTGCAGCAAAGTCGCGTATCGCACAATGTGCAGATGTGTATCCGAGCCTCGGCGAGGCTCCTCGACACCCTCCTCGGCACTCTCCTCTCCTCGAGACCCTCCAACCAGGATAGCGATGCGAGAGGCCTACCCGGATCACATGATCCGAAGAGTAATTAGTTTGCTACACCAGGGGGCGAGCGGCCACTCTATGCCTGTATCAGCGACTCTGGCTCAGGGTCTGGTACCAAGCCGACCCCGTGCAACTCGCGCAGCACAGGAGTGCAACCCGGACTCCGCAAAGGCAGGGGGAACTCGGGGCTAAGGTTCTCGAAGGTGGTGCCGAGCCAGCCGACCGACATCTTGAGCCCAGGGGCCGACGGTCAGGGATCAAGCGCTGCTGGCCATTGTTGCCCAGCGCCCCCTAATCCGCGCTGGGCGCATTCGCCTCGATCACATCGCCATTGACACCGACATCGGTCCGCGAGATCTAAAGCTCCAGAGGAGCCTCGATCTTGGTCGACCATTCCCTTTTCTTCGCTACCTCACGCGAGAGGCTCGCCTGCATCGACCGAGAGAATCACCTTGTGACGGTGAACCCGGCCTGGGCCGAGCTTCTCGGTGACGCGAGCGAGGGAGCCACGGAGAGCTCCCTGCTCGACCTCGTCCACCCCGAGGATCGGGAGCGCGTCGCCGCCGAATTCGCGAGCGTCACGCCCCCCGCGAGCAAGCGCGTAGAGGGCCGCCTCCGTGCCCGCGACGGGATCTACCGCTCCCTGGAGCTCTCCTGCATACGGAGCCACGAGCCCGCAGGGGAGCTCCATATTGCCGCCCGGGAACAGGGACGTGAACAGGCGCTGAGCGCCGAGCTCGCCTTCCTGAAGCGGCGCTTCGATGCGATGTTCGCCGCGATGCAGGACGAAGTGTACATGACCGACGAGCGCGGGATCATCGACGGCATGAGCCGCGCGCCACAAGGGGTGTCCATGGAGTCCGTCATCGGGACGATGATGCTCGACTGGTCCGCTCCCGAGGAGCGGGGAGCCATGGAGGCGCGGTACTCCGAGGTCCGCGAGAAGGGCAAGATCGTGGCCTACGAGACCACGGCCCAGTACCCAGACGACAGCATCCAGTACATGTCGAGCCGCATGGGTCCGATCCTGGACGGCGACCGCAACGTCGGGACCGTCCTCATCACCCGCAACGTCACCCAGGAGCGCCTCTCGGAAGAGGCCAAGCACCGCGCCGAGCAGCACGTTCGCGAGTACATGGTCCAGCTCGAGCGCTCGAACGGCGAGCTCGAACGCTTCGCTTCGGTCGCGTCGCACGACCTGCAGGAGCCGCTGCGCAAGATCCAGGCGTTCAGTGACCGGTTGCGCGACCGATTCAAGACCGACCTCCCCGACACGGCGCGCGACTACCTCACCCGCATGCAGGATGCAGCCAAGCGGATGCAGGACCTGATCAACGATCTCCTGATGTTCTCTCGCCTCTCGGTTAAGAAGCAGACCTACACCCCGGTCAACCTCATCAAGATCGCCAAGAGCGTGCTCTCCGACCTTGAGGTACGCCTCGAGGAGGCCGGCGGAACGGTGAACATCAGCCCCTTGCCGGTGATCGACGCCGACCCCGTGCACATGCGCCAGCTCTTCCAGAACCTGATCGGGAATGCGCTCAAATTCGCGCGCGTCGAGGCTCCGCCGATCGTGAACATCAGTGCCGAGGTCGAGGCGCCGCCAGCCGGCGCGGTCGCCGGCTCGGCGATGGTCCGCCTCCGCATCGAAGACAACGGGATCGGCATCGAACCGCGCTTCCATGAGCGAATTTTCGGGATCTTCGAACGCCTTCACGGGCGCGAGAAGTACGAGGGCACTGGCATTGGACTCGCCGTATGCCGCAAGATCGTCGAACAGCACAACGGGAGCATCGAGATCGCCAGCGTCGTGGGCGAGGGGACCACGTTCATGATCCTGCTCCCGATGAAGCAGTTGGAGAGGAGCCAGCAGAAATGAGCCGGCGCCGACCGATCACCGGGGAGCCGGCGAAGCCCCCAGCGCGAGCCGAGGCTCGGGTGGCGGGGCGGGCGGGATGATTCGCGTACGAAGAGGATGGTGATGCCGACGCTGGTCGCCTGCCCAGCGCGCGGTCGGTGAAGCGGCGGGCTGGCTGAGCGGGCTGGTGGCCCCCTTCATCGTCTTCGAGCTGGTGCTCGACGCGGTCGCCAAGCTCCACGAGGAGGGCGTAATCCATGGGGATATGCAGCCCGAGAACGTGATCGTCCAGCAGACGACGCTCGGCCACGGCTCCGCTAAGGTCATCGATCTGGGATTTGCGGTCGAGTGGACCGCCGTGCCTCCCATCTTTGGGGGGTGCCTACCCCCAGGCGAAAATTCGCCTTGCCCTGCTCGGTGGTTACCGGGTGTTGTCGCATTCGCGGCCGAGGAGGGCTTTCGCGGCATATACCCAGTCTGCGACGAATCCGAGGTCGCCGCGCAATCTCTGGACAACCATGAAGCGAGGTGCGACGTGGCGTGCTGCACGTCGAGCAGAACGATAGGATGGTGGGCGGAATGCTTGTAGTCGCGGGGCGGGGTGCTGCGCGGCCGCTGGGGCCTCAGAAGGTGTCGGGGAGCGGATAGCGGATCAGCAGGCCGGGGTCGAGGTATTTGATCGGCGCGAAGTAGAGGCCGCCGCCGGGGCTGACGGCGACGCGGCCGCGGACGGGCATGGTGTCGAAGCTGGCGACCTCGCCGGTGAAGGGGTCGAAGCTGACGATCTCGAGCGTGGAGAGGTCGGCGTAGACGCGGCCGCTGAAGCTGTCGTGGCGCTCGAGCTGCTTGCGGTCGCGACCGTCAGCGGTGGTCGCGGCGTGGAGTCTCATGCCGAAGGCCGAGAGAGTCATCGGCGGCGGGACTGCGGGCTGGGAGCCGGGCGCGAGGTGCGGGCCGGCGAGTGCAAGCTGCACACAGGCAGCCAGCGCGGGGTCGATGTCGAGGTCGTCGTCGGGCCCGAGCGCAAGGCGGTGAAGGCCGAGCGGCCACATTGGAGCGCGCCAAGCAGGTCCTGGCCGCCCTGCGCAAGCTCCCCGCCTACAAGCAGATCCAGGCCACCGCCGCGCCCGGCAAGCCCTGGGACCTCGCCGGCAAGACCCAGGTCGTGGTCATGGACCCGCCCTCGGGCAAGCCGCTGGCCTTCATCTTCGTCGACGCCAACGAGGGCTGCGGCGACTTCCAGGGCGACCTCTCCGCGGTGTTCGAGCTCGACGGCGACACCGTCAAGCTCGGCGGCAAGCCCATGGGCGCGCCGCCGCGAATGCCGGTCGGCCTCATCGACCTGGGCGACGGCAAGCTCGAGATCCTGTTCAGCGAGGGCGTGCTGCGCGGGGCGACCGGATTCGACCAGCTCGACACCCTGGTCATCCCATTCCTCGATTGCGCCTGCTGACGGCCCCGCGCGCAAAATCATCGTTCCGCGCGCCAGGCCCCCGTGGATCGGCCTGGATCGCGCGAGCTTCCAAGCTTCCGACGCCTGGGGTACTCTGCCCCCCATGAGAAAACCGACAGCGCTATCCCCCCTGATGCTCGGCCGCCGCATATTCCTGGGCTCAATCCTCGGCGGCGTCGCGGCCAGCCAATTGTCCGGCTGCTCGCCCTCCACGCTCGACAGCCCGGACCTCGGCGTATTGATCGAGGAGATCCGGCCCGGCGAGGACGTGTTCGCCTATGTCGCGCGCATCCGCGGCAGCTTCGACATCGACCTGTTTCGCCAGGTGATCGGCGCGGCCAATGAATTCAAGGAAGGCGACGAGGCCCTCGGCGTCGCCGCGGCGGACGAGCTGTCGCGGCAAAATGCCCGCACCCTGCTCGCCAACACCAGGCTCGGCGAGCTGCAGGCCCAGCCGCTGTTCGCCGACCAGCTCTATGGCGCGGTCCTCGACGGCCTCGACCTGACGGCCAGCACCACGGCGCGCGGCTGGACCCTGGGCGAATTCAAGGCCTTCCTGCTCGAGGCCGGCGAAGACGAGATCAAGCCGATCTGCCCCGGCCTCGGCAGCGACGTGATCGCCTGCGTCGTCAAGCTGATGAGCAACGACGAGCTTATCGCCGTCGGCGCCAAGGTCTTCAATCCGCTGCCCGGCACCAACATCGGCGCCAAGGGCTACATGGGCGCCCGCATCCAGCCCAACAGCCCGACCGACGACCTCGACGACATCCGCTGGCAGGTGTTCAACGGCTGGGCCTTCGCCGTCGGCGACGTGGTCCTCGGCACCAACCCGGTCTCCAGCGACCCCGTCGCGGTCGCCGCGGTCGAGGGCGCCCTGCAGGAGATCCGCGAGGTCTTCGACCTCACCGACGTGATCCCCCACTGCGTGCTCGCCCACATCGACATCCAGGCCGCGGTCGAGGAGACCGAGCCCGGCACCACCGGCCTGTGGTTCCAGAGCCTCGCCGGCAACGACGACGCCAACGAGACCTTCGGCATCTCCGTCGACGGCATGCTCGCCCACGCCGCCAAGCGCTCGGGCAAGTACGGCCTGTACTTCGAGACAGGTCAAGGCGCCGACTTCACCAACGGCCACGGCAAGGGCGTCGACATGGTGGTCCAGGAGGCGCGCAAGTACGGCTTCGCCCGGGTCCTGGCCGCCGCGGTCGCCGCGGCCCAGGCGGCCGACGGCCAGGCGGTCGCGCCGTGGGTCCACGTCAACGACGTCGCCGGCTTCATCGGCCCCGAGGTGTTCCGCTCGCGCGACCAGCTGGTCCGCTGCTGCCTCGAGGACATCGTGATGGGCAAGCTGCACGGCATCATGATCGGCCTCGACATCTGCAGCACCCTGCACATGGAGGTCGACCTCGACGACCTCGACTGGTGCATCGACCAGATCATGCCGGCCAACCCCGGCTATCTGATGGGCCTGCCGACCAAGAACGACCCGATGCTCAGCTACCTGACCACGGCCTTCCAGGACCACGTCCGCGTGCGCGAGAAGTTCGGCTACAAGGTGAACGACGCGATGTGGGCGTTCTTTCGCGACACCCTCGAGGTCATCGACGCCGACGGCAAGCCGACCGCGAGCTTCGGCGAGCCGATGGGGGTGTTCCTGAAGTTCATGCGCGCCCGGGGTGACATGCGCAGCGACGCGGAGCTGCTGGCCGAGGGCCAGGCCCAGCTCGCGGCGGTGCGCGGCCGCGGCGTGCCGATCGCCGAGGGCCACGGCGCGCAGCCCTGGGACATGAACCCGCAGCTCGACGCCGAGACCCGCGCCCTCTATGCCGACGCCAAGCTCAGCCTGCGCGCCGAGTGGAAGCCCGAGTTCCTGACGACGATCCCCGACGCCGTGGCCCTGCGCAGCCAGTCGGCCGACCGCGACGATTACATCCTCCACCCCCCGACCGGCGAGGTGCTCGACAGCGAGTCCGTGCGCGCCATCGAGGCCCTGAGCGCCGACTATGCCGGCGCCTACGACGTCCAGATCCTGATCAGCGACGGCCTCAACACCCTCGCCCTGATGGACGAGGGCCACCTGATGCCATACTTGAAGGATGTCCGCGACCAGCTGGTCGCGGCCGGCTTCAAGGTCGCCCCCAAGCACCTGGTCCTCACCTCCGGCCGCGTGCGCGCCGGCTACCGCGCCGGCGAGCTGCTGTTCGGCAGCGGCTCGGGTCAAGCCCCCGCGATCGTCCATGTCATCGGCGAACGACCCGGCACGATCCACCATAATTACTCGGTGTACATCACCGCGACCCAGGCCGCGAAATGGGCCAAGCCCGGCACGGTCGACCACAACATCACGCGCGTGATCTCGGGCATCTCCGACACCGCCTACGCCCCCGGCCTCGCCGCCACCGAGACCGTGTCGCTCCTGAAGCAGCTCACCGGTTGATTCCGCTGAATCCGGTCGTCCGCCGAGCAGGCGGGCGCAAGGGCGAGGCGGCCCGGCGCCTCGCCATCGACCGCCTGGGGCGACAGTTGCGAGATCATGGGCTCTGACATCTTGTACGGCCTGTGCTTAAAATCGGCTCATGGTGCGTCCTGACGACGGCGAGGACCGGACCCCCGAGAGGGGCGAGGTTGCGTCGTCACGTTGCAGCGTTCCAGCGGGTGAAAGTCCCGTCCGGGTAGGCGCCGGAGCGCCCGGAAGCAGACCCCAGGCACGAGTAGAGATCCTCGGGGCCCGAGCGGGGTGTCGAAAGCCTGGTGAAAGAGACAGGGAGCGAAGCTGTGGCCGCCCGCCCCACATCGGCCGCTGTCTCGGTGCCTGTCGAACCTGGCCTTCGGACCAGATTAGCTGTCACCGCGCATCCCGGCGACCTCCCCGAGGCCATTGATGCTCGACTTGGTCGCCCTTCAACTGTTCGTCGGGCTGGCTAGCGTGCGACCTCTGCAGCGCGCCGGACATCGGGGCCGACGAGCGCGCGACCTCGGCAGCACGCCGAACATGTTCGCCACCGTTCAAGCGTAGCCGCGGGCCTGCTTGCGGAACATTGCGGCATAGAGGCCATCGGCGGCGAGCAGCCGGGTGTGGGTGCCCTCCTCGACCACGCCGCTGGCTTCGAGGACGACGATTCGATCGGCCATGCGCACGTTGGCGAAGCGGTGCGAGATCAGGACCAGCGTGCGTCCCGCGGCCAGCTCGCGCACGCGCGCGAAGACCTCGCCTTCGGCGTCGATGTCGAGCGCGGCGGTCGGCTCGTCGAGGATCAGGATGTCGGCCTGTTGGCGCATGAAGGCCCGGGCGAGGGCGATGCGCTGCCACTGCCCGCCCGATAGCTCGACGCCGCCGGCGAACCAGCGACCGAGCTGGGTATCGAGGCCGGCCGGTAGACCCGCGACGATTTCGGAGGCGCCGCCACTGGCGACGGCGGCGGTGACCCGCGCCTCGTCAAGGAGATGCGCAGGGTCGCCGAAGGCGACGTTCTCGCGGGCGGTCAGCTGGTATTGATTGTAGTCCTGGAAGGCGACCGCGAGCCGGCGCCGCAGTTCCTCGCAGGGGAACGTCCGGAGGTCGCGGCCGTCGAGCAGGATCCGCCCCTCGGTCGGCTCGTAGAGGCCGGCGAGCAGTTTGATGAAAGTCGACTTGCCGGCGCCGTTGTGGCCGACAAGGGCGACAGATTCACCTGGCGAAATGTACAGGTCGATGTTACGCAGCGCGAAGCCGTCCTGATCGGGGTAGCGAAAGCCGACGCCCTCGAACCGGATCCCACGCTCCTGGCGCTCGGCGGCGGCGACCAGCATTGGCATCCGTGGCCGCGTGGGGATAGCGAGGAAGCGCAGCAGGTTCGACATGTAGAGGTCGTGCTCGTAGAGCGCGCCGGCGGCGAGCAGGATCGCCTGGAACGCGCCCTGGCCCTGGCGAAAGGCGAACGCGTACATCGTCATGTCACCGAGGCCGAGCGTGCCGGTCGCCGCCTGGACGGCGACGACGACGTAGCAGCCGTAGAACGAGAGGGTGCCGAGCTGGGAGAGCAGCGCCACCCAGCCCATGCGCCGCAGCACCAGCGCGCGCTCCTCGACCCAGATCGCCTCGCTGATCCGCTGGTAGCGGGCCAGTAGGGTCGGCCCGAGGTCGAGCGTCATCACCTCCTTGGCGTGCTCGTCGCTGGCGAGCACATACTCGAGGTAGCCGAGCAGGCGGGCATCGCTGGCCCGCTGATTGCGCAGCTCGAAGGTCGCCCGCGCGAACCGAAGCTCGGCGAGCGCGGCGGGGACCGCGGCCAGGAGCAGCAACAGGACCGCGACGACACTGTAGCTGAGTAGCAGGGTGACGAAGCCGAGCAGGGTGACGACGGCGCTCGCCAGGCCGAGCAGCTCGCCGGCGACCGCGAGAGGCCGGTGGGGCGCCTCGCGGCGTGCGCGGGTGAGCTGATCGTAGAAGTCGGGGTCCTGGAAGTGGCGGAGCTCGAGGTCCTGGGCCTTGCGCAAGATCTCTAGGTTGACCGCGAGACCGAGGCGGACGCCGAGCAGGCCGCGCAGGGTGCTCGCCACCCGCTGGAGCACGCCGAGCCCGGCGAGCAGCAGCATCTCGACGAGCACCCAGGTGACGGTGCGCGTGAGCTCGTGCGCGACGATCGCGTCGACGATCGCCTTGCCGACCCAGGCGACTGCGATCGGCGCGAGGGCGGCGAGCGCGAGCGCGCCGATCCACAGCGCGGCGGTCGTCGGCGCGCTCCGCCAGGCCATCTGCACCGCCTGCACGCCACGTGCGAGGCGAGCGCGGAGCCCCGCGGTATCATTGGTCGTGGATCGCTCGCGCTCGTCAACCATCGGTGCCTATGCGCAGATCGTTCGTCGCGCCCCGGGCGTATCGACGAGCACGTCGGCGATCGCGGCGGTGAGCGGGAAATGGGGCGCGTAGTGTTCGAGCCAGAAGCACTCTCCGGCCGGGTTGGCCTCGAGGAAGACATGGCGTCCGCCCTGCTCGACGATCATGTCTATCGCGCTGTATTGCATACCGCTGCGCGCCATGTAGCGCTCGAGCGCGCGCTCGACCTCGGTCGGGAGGGAATAGTGGGACCACGAGGAGAGCAGCGTGACGCCGCGCTCGCGCCAGTCGACCTCGGCGCCGGCGGTCCTCTGCGAGTCGACCGCGGCGACGAACATGCGGCTGCCGACGACGGTGATCCGGAGCTCGAGCCGTTTCTGGATCTTCTCCTGGAACACCATCGGTGCCAGGCGCAGGCCGTCCAGCTTGTCGAGGTGTTCGCCGGTGAGCGAGGTGGTGAAGACGACCTGCTCCTGGCCCTCGTCGTCGAGGACCGCGAAGGCCGAGAGCATCTTGGCGATTGCGCCATGGGGACACGAGTCGATGAAGGCGCGGGCCTCGGTGGGGTCGTTGGTCATCAGCGTGCGCGGGGTCGCCAGGCCGAGCTCGCGGGCCAGCCGTTGCTGCGCCGGCTTGTGGCCGCGCTCGCGCACGCGGTCGGGGGGGTCCATGACGAAGCATGGCGCGGCAGCCATGATCCCGCGCAGCAGCGCCTCCGACTCGGTGATGCAGCCGTGGCGGATCTGCGGGTCCATGGTCCGCGGCAGGTTCGCGGCCCAGCGGGCCCGGCGATACCAGATCGCGTCCCCCGGCTCGAGGCAGACATCCTGGCCTTCACAGCGCAGGCGAATCGTCTCGCGCTCGCCGTCCTGGGCGAAGTGGACCTGGGCCGCGCCCGGGAAGCGATCAGTGTCGAAGCGCAGAACCTCGGCCCCGCGCGCCTCGAGCTGACGTCGCAGCTCGCCGAGCTTGCCGGTCAGATCGCCGGAGAATGTGATCATGACGATCTTCATCGTGGTCATCGTGAATTCCTTTCGGGTTGCCTGGGCGTGCTGGCCAGGTGCAGGAGCGCGTCCGCGAGGGCCTCGCCGATCGGGAGACCGAGCTCCTGTGCCAACATTCCCCACTCGCCGCTGGGGTTGACCTCGAGGAGCACATATTCACCGGCGGGGGTGACGATCATGTCGATCGCCCCCTGGCGCAGCCCGAGCCGGGCCATCCACGCGGCGAGGCGCCGGTGAACTGCCGCAGGGAGCTCGTGCGGCTCCCAGCTCGCGGTCGACTCGTAGCGCCAGTCGACGCCGCAACGGGCGCCGTCGAGCGCACCGACGAAGGCCAAGCCGTCGACCCAGGCGATCCGTAGCTCCATGGCCTTTGGGACATATCGTTGAAAGACCATCGGGCAGTGGCGCAAACTATCGAGGGCATCGAGGTCGTCCGGCCGGAGCAGGCGGGTCGGCAGGCCACCGCCGCCGGCCATCGCGTAGCCGAGCGAGGTCTGCAGCTTGGCGACGACCTGGCCGTCATGGGCGGCGAAGAAGCGCCGCACGGCCGCGGGCTCGGCGGTGATCAGGGTCGGCGGGATCGCCAGGCCGAACGCGCGGGCGAGGCGGAGCTGGCGGGTCTTGTTGTCGGCCGCACGATTGACGTCCAGCGGGTCGATCCAGGGGGCGTCGGCCAGGAGGTCCAGGAGCCCGCGCAGGGTCGTCATCGACTCGCGCTGCGCGGCCTCGCGGTGCGGCGCGGACAGGCGCTCATCCTGCCGGGGCGGCCACAGGCGCCACAGCCAGACCGCGTCGACGGCGAGCTCGCGGTCGTCGAGCATGAGCGTGGGGTCGCGCTCGGGCCCGAGCTCGGCGCGGAGCATGAGCCGGCCGGGGAAATCGTCGGTGTCGAGC
>NZ_JACCSO010000547.1 GCF_013812955.1 Nannocystis sp.
GGAGTCGGCCGACCCGGACGGCGCGCCGAACGGTCGCCGCTGAGCCGGCCCGCTCGCGCGCCCGCGTATCAGGGCCCGGGCGGCCGCGTCTTGCCGAGCACCCGCGGCAGCTTGACGCGAAAGTTGGAGCCGATCCCCGGCTCGCTGGTGACGCTGACGTCGCCCTCCATTAATTTACAAAATCGGTCGACGATCGCCAGGCCGAGCCCGGTGCCGCCGTACTTGCGGGTCGTCGACATGTCGGCCTGATAAAAGTCCTGAAACAGGTTCTCGATCTGGTCGGCCTTGAAGCCGATCCCCGAGTCGCTGACGTTGCACACGATCCAGTCGCGGCCGTCCTCGTGCAGCGCCTTGACCTCGAGCTTGATCACCCCGTCGACGGTGAACTTGGCCGCGTTGCTGAGCAGGTTGAACAGGATCTGCTTGACCTTGGTCTCGTCGCCGATCATCAGGTCGACGCCCTGGGCGACCGTGTGCGACAGCATGTTGCGGTTCTTGGCGACCATCGGCGTCAGCATCGTCGCCACCCGATTGACGAGGCCGACGATCGAGAACTCGAGCACCTCGAGCTCCATCTTGCCGGTCTCGACCTTCGACAGATCGAGGATCGTGCTGATCAGCTCGAGCAGATGCGTGCCCGACATCCGGATCTTGCCCAGATCCGCCACCATGTGCCGCGCGCCCAGCTGCTCCGCGTCCTCCACCAACATCTCCGCGAAGCCGATGATCGCGTTCAGCGGCGTGCGCAGCTCGTGGGACATGTCCGCCAGAAAGGTGCTCTTCGCCCGCGAGACCGCCAGCGCCTGGTCGCGCGCCCGCGTCAGCTCCGCGATCTGCTGCCGCTGCTGCTCCTCGCCGAGCTGCCGCGCCGTGATGTCGCTGACCAGCACCATCTGCCCCGACTCAGCCTGCGTCGACCGGTGACGATGACCAGTGAAGCTCAGCTCGAACACCTGCCGCTCGCCCCCCTGGCTCAGGTCGACCACACAACGACCGAGGCGCTGCGCCTCCTGACACTCCGGACACCGGCTCGGCGGCGACTCCGACAGCTTGCCCGCTGCATCGAGCCACCACGCCTCCACCGACGGCCATCGCCGCGTCAGCTCGCGCAGCGTCGTGCTCACCCGCACCAGCCCGCCATCGGCCCGCAGCACCGCGACCCCGAGGCCCGCATGCTCGGCCAGCGCCGACTGCTCGGGCTCCGAGCCGACAATCGGCGCTTCACGCGAGGTGGTGCGAGCGGTCTCCAAGGTCTCTGTCGTCGCCCTCCACAATGCCGATCCGCGCGGCTTTGAGCAAGCACCGCCGCAATCCCCACACAGCCCCGCCCGGGCCCCTGCGGACCCCGGCGAGCGGCCCTGCGCAGACGCGCAGCCTATTCCAGCCACAGCGTGTCAAGGACCGCCGGCGCCGTGGCCAGCCGCAGCTCGCTCAGCGCGGCTCGGTCGGCCGGGGCGGCGCCAGCAGTCGCTCATACAAACCGGCCGCCGGCGCCCCCTCGCGCAGCATCGCCTCGGCCCGCTCGAGCTCCTCCTGGATCACCAGGCGAAACTCGAGCTCGGGCACTGCCCCGTCGAGCGCGCGACCATTGACGAAGTACGCCGGGGTCCCGCGCACGCCGAGGGTATGACCGAGGTCCTGGTCGGCCGCGATCTTCGCATCGAAATCGGCGCTGTGCAGCCGCTCCTTGAACTTCTTCGGATTCAAGCCGAGCTCGGCGGCGATCCCCAGCAGCGTGTCCTCGTCGAACTTCGCCCGGGTCGCATACAGGCGATCGGCGAACTCCCAGAACTTGCCCTCGACCCCGGCCGCCAGGGCCGCCCGCGCCGCCAGGAACGCGTGACCGTGGAACGACAGCGGGAAGCTCTTGTAGACCACCCGCAGCTTGTCCCCGTAGCGCCGCCGCAGCTTCTCCAGCGTCTCGTGGCCGCGCACGCAGTACTGACACTCGAAGTCCGTGAACTCGACCACCGTCACCAGCGCCGTCGCCGACCCGCGCTGCGGCGAGCCGTCGATCGGCACCGGATAGATCAGGTCCGGCTTCAGCCCCCGCCGCGGCTTGGCGTACCGCACCTCGCGGTAACCATTAGCGATCGCGTGCTCGTAGATCTTCGCCGGCACCACGCCCTTCGCCTTCCACCCCGCCGCCAGCTCGAGCTCCTTGTCGATCACCTCGCGCATCACCTCGATCGGCTTGGCCCCGCTCAGGTGGCGCCCGTTGATGAAGTACGCCGGCGTGCCCGTCACCCCCAGGCGCCGCGCCTGTCGCAGGTCCCGCTGCACGCTCGAGCCCCACTTCAGCGCCTCGAGGTCCGCGTGCAGCCGGCTCATGTCGAGCCCGGCCTCCTTCGCGTAGCCGTCGAGCCGCTGCATGTCGAGCCCGCGCTGACGAAACAGCAGGTCATGGAATTCCCAGAACTTGCCCTGGTCCTGCGCCGACTTGGCCGCCAGCGCCGCGACCATCGCGTGGCTGTGGAAGTCCAGCGGATAGGCCTTGTAGGCGATCCGCACCTTCTCGCCGTACTCGCGCTCGACCTGCTGGATCGTCTGGTGCCCGCGCTCGCAGTACGGACATTCGAAGTCGGAGAACGCCACGATCGTCACCGGCGCGGTCTCGGGCCCGCGCACCGGCGCATCGCCGAGCTCGACGAAGAAGCGCTCGAAGGGCACGTCCCCGCGCTGCTGCGGCTCGTCCCCGCGAATGTCGAAGCCCGGCAGCTTCGCGGCCTCCTCCGCCATCGCGGGCCCGCCCTCCTCCGGCGCCGCCGCCGTGCCCGGCGCCGTCCGATGACACCCGGACAGCATGACCAGCAGCCCCAGCAGGCAGATCCATGGGAGTCGGGCGGTCGAGGTCCGTGGCATGTGCGCCGGCAGTGTACGCCCCGCCGCCCGCGCCTGCCCGCCCGGGGCTCACCACCACGCGGGTGCGAATGCCCACCCCGCCGCCACGGGCGCCCGCTACCATGCCGGCGCCGGGAACTTCCCGCCCCGACGAGGCGTCCTGGCGACGCGGAGGCAGCGAGCGCATGCAGCAGGTCCAGTGCGACAACGTCCACCATTCGTACGACGGCGTGCGCGACGCGGTGCAGGGCCTGACCCTGACGATCAAGCGCGGCGAGGTCCTCGCCCTGATCGGCCCCAACGGCGCCGGCAAGAGCACCACGCTGAGGATCCTCGCCACGCTGCAGTGCCCCGACCGCGGCAAGGTGCTGTGGGACGGCCAGGACGCCTGGCCGGCCCGCTACGAGATCCGCCAGCGCATCGGCTTCCTCGGGGACGGCACCGCGCTCTACCCCGGCATGACCGCCGCCGGTTACCTGCAGTTCTTCGCCGAGTGTTACGGCCAATCCGACAAGGCCGCCCGCGCCCGCGTCGCCGAGCTCCTGCAGATCTTCGACCTCAGCAGCAAGAGCGAGGCCCGCATCGCCGAGATGAGCAAGGGCATGCGCCAGCGCCTCGCGATCGCCCGCACCCTCGTGCACCGCCCCGAGCTGCTGTTGCTCGACGAGCCCGCCGACGGCCTCGACCCGCTCGCCCGCAGGCAGTTGCGTGAGGTCCTGCGCCAGGTCGCCGGCGAGGGCGTCGGCATCGTCATCAGCAGCCACATCCTGCGCGAGCTCGACGGCTTCTGCGACGCCGTCGCGGTGATCCAGAAGGGCAAGCTCGAGGTCGCCGGCCCCGTCGACGAGGTCATCAACCGCTACGAGGTCGGCCGCCGCGTGCACGAGGTCCAGGTCACCCGCGGCCTCCAGGTCGCCCTCGAGGTGCTGCGCAAACACGAGGGCCTGATCGAGCAGGTGCTGCCGCTGCACAAGGGCGAGGAGGTCCCGGACCCGGCCACCGCCGACCGCGGCCTGGTGCGCGTGCGCATCCACGGCCACGAGGAGCGCGCGGCCCTGCTGCTGCGCGAGCTGGTGCTCGCCGACGTCGAGGTCATCTCGCTGTCGAAGGTCCGCTCCGACCTCGAGGACGTGTACAGCAGCCTCGGCCGCGACAAGGTCAGCTGAAGCTCACCACAACGCGGCGCCCGCGGCGAGCACCCAGTACCGGGCCAGCTTGCCGAGCGCCATCCACAGCGCCGCCTGCCACCACGAGATCCGCATCCACCCGGCGAGCACACACAACAGGTCGCCGCCGATCGGCGCCCAGGCCAGCAGCAAGGTCGGCGCCCCGAAGCGACGCAGCCACCCCGCCCAGCGCGACGCCGCCGCCTCCGGCGCCACCTTGCCCGCCACGAACCGCCCCAGCCCGTAGCTCGTCATTCCCCCGAGGGTATTGCCCAGCGTCGCCGCCGCCAGCAACGCCGGCACCTGCTCGGGATGCAGCCGCACCAGCCCGACGAACAGCGGCTCCGAGCCCAACGGCAGCACCGTCGCGGCCAGAAAGCTGACCGCGAACATCGTCCACAGCGAGGTGACGACCGCCATGCCGGCCCAGCATACTCGAGTCACGGGCCTGCTTGCGCCCATGCGCGGCTTGCCGGCATGCTCCCGTCATGCCCGCCCAGACCTCCGCCGATGTGCTCGACTTCTGGTTCGCCGAGTCCACGCGCGCGAACTGGTTCGTCCGCAGCGAGGCCTTCGACGCCCTCGTGCGGGCCGAACTCGGCCCGCTGCACGTCCGCGCCGCCCGCGGCGAGCTCGACGCCTGGGCCGCCGACCCGCGCGGCGCGCTGGCCCTGGTGATCCTTCTCGACCAGGTGCCCCGCAACATCCACCGCGGCAGCGCCAACGCCTTCGCCAGCGACGCCCGCGCGCTGCAGCACGCCCGCGCCGTCCTCGACGCCGGCCTCGACCGCTCGCTCTCCGAGGTCGAGAAGGTGTTTCTCTACCTGCCCTTCGAGCACAGCGAGGCCATGGCCGACCAGGACCGCAGCGTCACGCTGATGCGCGCGCTGGCCGACCCGATCTGGCGCGACTTCGCCGAACAGCACCGGGTGGTCATCGCCCGCTTCGGCCGCTTCCCCCACCGCAACGCGATCCTCGGCCGCGAGAGCAGCCCCGAGGAGCTCGAGTTCCTGCAACAGCCCGGCTCCTCGTTCTGAACCGGGCCCCTACCACATCGACTGCAACGGCCCGGCTCCCCGTTCCGAGCCGGACCTGCCGCATTAACTGCAACAGCCCGGCTCATCGTTCCGAGCCGGGCCGGCGCCTCTCACTGGCAGCCGAGGTGCACGTCGACGACCTCGCCGGTGCGCGCCCGACCGAGCGCATCGGTGAACATGAACGCGGCCCGCTCGACCTCGCAGTTGCCGCGCACATCGCAGCGGCTCGCGCTGGCATAACCGAGCTCGATCGCCACCAGCCCGAAGCTGGCCACCGGCTGCAGCTCGAAGCCGGTCGAGCGCCGGTCACCGTCGCCGTCGCTCCACACCACCAGCTCGGCGAAGCCCGGGTCCGCCGCGGTCAGGCGACCGTCGCCGTCGCTGTCGAGCTCCTTCAGGGCCGCGAAGCCGTTGTCCGCCACGCCGCCGGTGCGCAGCCGCGTCGCCGAGCCGAACAGCTCGTGCCCACCATCGATCGCGCCCGAGCGGTCGCGGTCCAGCGCCAGCCACGGGGTCGCCGCCGTCGGCCAGTCAGTCGCTGCACACTCCGGCCCGAGGTCGAAGCGATGGCCCGCGCTGGCATAGCGCACCTGCTCGCCGCCGAAGCTCAGCACCAGCGGCGTCGACGAGCCGCCGCACTCGAAGTCGTCGATGTACGGGACGCCCTCCGACGTCAGCTCGCAGGTCGTGCAACCCTCGGCGGTCGACTCGCCCGGGATGCACACCGGATCCTCGACGCAGCCGCCCCACGCGTGCTTGCCATCCTTTGCGAAGCAAAACTGCATGCCCTCGGCACAGTCACGCGACGCCCCCTCGTGCTCCGCGTCGCACACCGCCTCCGGGTCCCCGGTGACGTCCACGGTCGTCGCATCGGTGGCCGAGCCCGTCGTGCTCTCCGCGGCATCGGTCTCGGTCCCGGCCTCGGTCTCCCCGCTGTCGGATTTGTCGCCCTTGTCACAAGCAATGAAGGCGGGGGAGGCAAGCAGGGCGACGACGGCCAGGAGACGGCTTTGGATACGCATGATTTCTCGACCCTAGCGACAATCGTGCCACCTCGATATCCCTCGCTTTTTTGCGAAACGGCGTCCCCCGATCGCCGTGCCACCAGGGGCACCGACCGCCGGCCAGGACACGCATGTCACGGTCGCCATGGTGAACGCGCGGACCTGCACTCGCTGCACGCGCCCACCTCGTCGGCCCACCTCGTCGGCCCATCTCGTCGGCTCGGCCCGTCGGCTCGGCGCGACATCGACCGTCTTCGCCACCGGCCGCATCCTGTAGGCTGGCCGGATATGCAGCATGGCCGCGTCATCCTCGCCCTCGCTCTTGCTGGCACTTGTTCGTGCGGCCCGCAGAAAGTCGTGGGCGAGGCGAAGCTCAGCATCACGGGCGGCGTGACCCGGGAGTTCACCGGACCCATCGTCGATTGCGGGGCCCGGTCCCCCGACGGCACGCTGCACAGCGGCGCCTACAGCATCAAGAGCGACGACATGATGTTGGCCCTCATCGACGCCGGGGAGCTGCAGCTCGTCTCGCTCGACATCTTCGAGCCCACCCGCGCCCACTACCAGATCCAGGCCCAAACCGGCGTCCAGTTCTCCGCCGACAACTCCGTCGCCACCCTCGACGTCGAGCTGGAGGGCCTCCTGGGCGTCCCCACCGTGCGGGTGAAGGGCACCATGACCTGCCCGCCGCTGCCATCGCGCGCTCGCTGACGTCTCGGGCCGAAGGCAGCCGATCGACCCGTGCGTCGCGCTCGAGCGCCGCGAGGTTACGGCCGCGCCTGTCACTCGGCGCTCGAGCGCCGCGAGCACACGGCCGCGCCTGTCACTCGGCGCGCAGCACCGCGAGCGGCTTCTCGGCGATCACCCCGAGCAGCGCCGCGAGCCCGACGATCACCGTGAGCGCCGCGGTGACCAGCGGAAGCGCCACGATCACCGCCGCGGGCGCGCTCCACGGGACCCGCAGCACCAGGCTCAGGACCGCCCAGGCCAGGCCGCTGCCGACCGCCGTGCCGACCACCCCGGCGACCAGGCCGAGCACCGCGTACTCGATCGCCAGCGAGCGCAGCAGCACCGCGCGGGTCGCCCCGAGCGACTTCAGGATCGCCGCCTCACGGACCCGGCGAAACCGGGTCGCCGCGATCGAGCCGGCGAGGATCACCAGCCCCGCGAGGATGCTCGCCCCGGCCATGAAGCGGATCACCCCGGCGATGCGGTCGATCATCGCCTGCACGCGCTCGATCATCTCCGCCGCGTCGATCGCCGTCACGTTCGGCATCGCCGCGATCACGGCCGCCTGCAAGGCCCGTCGACCCTCGGCGCCCGGCCGCGAGCGGGCCGTCGCCACCCACGAAGTCGGCGCCCCCGCCAGCCCCTTCGCCGTGAAGATGAAGAAGAAGTTGGTCTGCAGCTGCCCCCAGTCGACCCGCCGCACGCTGCGGACCGTCACCGGCACCCGCACCCCCTGGATGTCGAACACCACCTCGTCGCCGAGCTGCAGGCCCAGCCGCGTCGTCAAACTGTCCTCGATCGACACCCACGACTCGCGCCCCGCCTCTGCCGGCGTCCACCACTGCCCGGTCACGATCTCATTGCCGGCGGGCATCGCCTCGAGCCAGGTGACCGCGAATTCGCGGGTCAGCGCGCGCTCCTCCTCCGGGCTCGGGAACTGCATCTGCGCGACCTCCCGGCCGGCGACCCGGGCCAGGCGGGCCTGCACGATCGGCACCAGGTTGGCGCCCGCCTCGGCTCCCTGCGCCACCAGCAGCTGTTTGAACGGCTCGACCTGCTCCGGGAGGATGCCGATGAAGAAGAAGTTGGGCGCGTCGGCCGGCGCGTCATCGGAGACCCGCGCCAAGAGGCCCGACTGGACCAGCTGGATCTGGGCGATCACGGCGACCCCGAGGCCGAGCGAGATCACCACCGCCGCGACCTGACTGCCGGGACGCGAGAGGTTGCCGAGGCCGTTGCGCACCGCCAGCGAGCGCGCGCGCGGCAGCCGGCGCAGCAACCACAGCACCGCGCCGCTGGCCGCCCACAGCAGCAGCGCCGCCGCAGCGACCCCGCCGACGAAGATCGCCCCGAGCCGCCACGAGCCGGACAGCCAGGCCGCGAGCGCGATCAGCCCGCCGCCGAGCAGCGCCACCGCAAATGCGCGGGCCCGGCGATCGCCGACCGGGATCGTCGTCGCCAGCTCGCGGCGAAGGATCTGCGCCGGCGCGATGCCACGGATCGCCAGCAGCGGCAGCAGGCAGAACAGCAGCGCCGTGATCACCCCGACTGCGATGCCCTCGAGCGCCGCCGCGGGCACGAACTCCCCGATCACCGCGACTGGCAGCAGCTCGCCGACCACCGCCGGCAGCAGCGCCTGGATCAGCAGCCCGAGCCCGAGCCCGAGCACGCTGCCGAGGATCGCCAGGCCCAGGCACTGCAGCAGGTACACCAGCGTCACCTCGCGGGTCGTCGCCCCCAGCACCTTGAGGATCGCGATCGAGTCCTGCTTCTGTTGCAGGAACACGCGGATGCTCTGGGCCACGCCGAGGCCGCCGAGCACCAGCGTCACCAGCGTCGCCAGGCGCAGGAAGTCGCCCATGCGCGCCAGGAACAGCCGCAGCGTCGGCTGCGCCTCCTCGAAGCTGCGCACGGTGATGCGCTCGCGCGGCAACACCTCCGTCAACGCGCTCTGGACCGCCTCGACGTCGAGCGCGGGTGGCAGCGCCAGCAGCACGCGATGGCGCACCCGGCTGCCGACCGTGATGAGGCCTGCCGCTTCCACGTCGTCGAGGGCCATCAGCACCCGCGGCCCGAGGCTCAGGGCCCCGCCGATGCGATCCGGCTCGCGGCGAACGATTCCAGCGACCGGAAAGCCACGACTGCCGATCTTGATCGGGTCGCCGACCGCGAGCTCGAGCTGCAGCAGCAGCCCCTCCTCGACCACCACGCGGCCGCCCGCCAGCAGCTCGGGCAGCGGCACCGCCGGCTCGAGCACCAGCTCGCCATAAAACGGATAGCCGCCCTCCACCGCCTTGATCTCGACCAGCTGGGTGCGGCTCGCGTCGAGGTTCGCCGCCATCGACGGCAGCTCGGCCAGCTCGGCCATCCGGGCCCCCTGGTCGACCCACGCTGCGATCGCGGCGCGCGGCTCGGCCGCGAACTCCTGCGTCGACACGACCTCGAGGTCCGCCGCCATCAGGGTCCGCGCCTCGCGGCGGATCGCGCTCTCGAGGTTGGCGGAGAACGACGCGATGCCGACCAGCGCGCCGACCCCGACCGCGATCGACAGCAGGAAGAACAGCAGCCGCTGCCAGCCGGTGCGGGCCTCGCGGGCCGCCATACGCAGCAGGAACGCCGGCTTCAAGCGGCCCGCCTGCGGTCCGAATCGATGCGACCGTCGCGCAGCGTCACGACCCGGTCGGCGCGCGCGGCCAGGCTCGCATCGTGGGTGACGAGCACCATCGTCGTGCCGGTGCGGGCGCGGAGGTCGGCGAGCAGGGCCAGCACGCGCTCGCCGGTGGCGGAGTCGAGGTTACCGGTCGGCTCGTCGGCGAGCAGGATCGGCGGCTCGGCGACGAAGGCGCGGGCCAGGGCGACGCGCTGTTGTTCACCGCCCGAGAGCTGGGCCGGCAGGTGGTGTCCGCGGTCCGCCAGGCCCACCGTCGCCAGCAGCGCCCGCGCCCGCGGACGCGCGTCACGCTCGCCGCGCAGCTCGAGCGGCACCGCGACGTTCTCCTCCGCGGTCAGCGTCGGGATCAGGTGAAACGACTGGAATACGAAGCCGAGCGTGCGCCCCCGCAGGCGGGCCAGCGCGTCCTCCCCGAGGCCGACCAGCTCCTGCCCCGCGAGCTTGATGCTGCCGCTCGTCGGACTGTCGAGCCCGGCGATCAGCCCCAGCAGCGTCGACTTGCCCGAGCCCGAAGGGCCCATGATCGCCACGAATTCACCGGCCGCGATGTGCAGGTCGATCCCGTGAAGGATCTGGACGGGGCGGTCCCCGGAGCGCAGGGACTTGGTCAACCGGGCGATCTCGATCATGAAGGCGCCCCAGGGTACTCTGCATATTCGACCGGAGCACGAAGGATGACGCAACAAGCCCCCGCAAGGCCCACACCCAGCCCCCGCTCGCGCGCCCGCAGCTCGCTCGCCGCCCGCTTGTTCCCCACCCGCGTGCTCCCTACCCGCGTGCTCCTCTCTCACTTGCTCCCCTCTCACTTGCTCCCCACCCGCGTGCTCACCGCTCGCTTGCTCGCTTTGTTGCTCGTCACCGGGCTCACGCAGCTTGCCTGCGGGGCCCCGCAGGGCCCACAGCCGGCCGAGCGTCCTGCCCCCGCGACCGATCGCATCGCCGATCCCCTCGCGGACGCGCCCGTGCTGCTCGCGCTCGGCGACAGTCTGACGGCCGGCCTCGGCCTCGCACAATCGCAGGCCTGGCCGGCGCTGCTGCAGACGCGGCTCCTCGCCGAGGGTTATCGCTACCGGGTCGTCAACGCCGGCGTCAGCGGGGACACCAGCGCCTCCGGCCTCGCGCGGCTCGACTGGCAGCTCGCGCAGAAGCCTGCGGTGGTGGTGCTCGAGCTCGGCGCCAACGACGGCCTGCGCGGGCTGCCGGTCGCGCACACCCGCGAGAACCTCGCGCAGATCATCACCCGTAGCAAGGCTGCAGGCGCGCAGGTCGTGCTCGCGGGCATGCAGGTCCCGCCGAACATGGGCGCCGACTACAGCGCGGCGTTTCGCCAGATGTTCCCCGAGCTCGCGGCGGCTCATGGTGTGCCCCTGATCCCCTTCGTGCTCGAGGGTGTCGCCGGTGATGCGAAGCTCAACCAGGCCGACGGCATCCATCCGACCGCCGAGGGCCAGGTCATCCTCGCCGAGACGATCTGGACGAATCTCCGACCGCTGCTCACGAAGTCACCCTGAACGCAGCGCTCGAGCCAGGGATCGCAGGACGATCCCGGCTCGCAGCCGGTCTCGTACACATAGCAGCGCGCCCCGACCGGGGTCGGCGCGCAGGGGTCGACGCAGCGCCCGTCCGGGAGCCCGGCGCAGACCAGCCCGCGCCCGCAGTCGCTGCCACCGGGGTAGCCCTGGCACCGGGCTCCGAGCTCCAGCGCACCGATCAAGATCGGGCACTCGCCGCATCGCGTGATCTCTCGCGGCACCGGCTCATCGAGCCGCACATCATCCGCATCCTCGAGCCCACGCGCATGGCAGCCGAGCTCCACCGCCAATCCCGCCCGCCCCGCGACCGCCTCGTACTCGGCGAGCCCCGCGTGCGGGTCCATCGCCACCAGCGCGACCATGATGATCATCCGCATCATCCGCACTCCTCCGGGCTCGACGCGGGCGCCGGCAGCAGGCCGAGGCCCACGAACGAGGCGACCCCGTCATCGGTCGCGATCAGGTGGTCGAGCACGGGGATGCCCAGCAGCTCGCCGAGCTCGACCAGTCGATGGGTGATGCGCAGGTCGGCGGCGCTCGGACGCAGCTCCCCGCTCGGGTGGTTGTGCACGAGGATCACCGAATGCGAGCCCGCGCGCACCAGCGGACGAAACACCTCGCGCGGGTGGACCTCGACGTGGGAGACCGAGCCGACCGCGACCTCGCGGACCAGGCGCACGCGCTGCCGGCTGTCGAGGCCGAGCACCACGAACACCTCCTGCGAGCGCCCGCGCAGGCTGGCGCGCACGTAGCGGCGCACGTCCTCCGGGCCGTGGATCGACGATTCGAAGGGCATCTCGATCTGGCCGATGCGCCGCGCCAGCTCGATCGCCGCACACACCGCGGTCGCCGACGCCTCGCCGACGCCCGGCGCCGCCAGCAGGTCGTCGGGCACGCAGCGCAGCAGCCCGGTGATCCCCCCGACCTGCTGCAGCAGCGTCAGCGCCCGCTGCTCCGAGTGCCCGCCGCCGAGCAGCAGCGCGATCAGCTCGACGTTGCTGAGCGCCGCCGGTCCGAAGGTCATCATGCGCTCGCGCGGCCGCTCGATCGCCGGCACCTGCAGCGCCGCCGGTTCGACGTCCAGCCCCTCGAGCTCCGGCACGAAGCCGATCGGTGGTCCCGCGCTCCGTGCTCGCCGCGCATACTCGACCTGATAAGAGACATGCATGCCGCTCACCATTCAAGCCGCGTGCCAGCCCCATCTCCAGTCGTTCTCGACCCGACCCTCGCGCAGGTGTCCCGCCCGCTGGCCACCCGGCCCGCCCATCGGCCCGCTCATCGGCCACCTGTCCCTCACGACCTGTCTATTAAAACATGTCCCTTCAGACAGCCGCAGCCGCCAGCTGGGCGCTGCGGCTCATCAGCTCGGACTCGAGGCGTGAGAGCTCGGCGCACAGCGCCTCGACCCGCTCCGGCAGCTCCGGCGAGCGCTCCGGGGCCCGCGCCTCGACCTCACGCGCGAGCGCCAGCGCCTGCCCGGCGTTGAAGATGCCGACCGTGCCGGCGACCCGATGGGCCGCGCGGCGCAGCCCCTCACCGGTGACGAGTCCGGCCCGCAGCTCGGTGAGCGTGCCGGGCAGCTCATCGCGATACATGCCGACCAGCCTGGCGAGCAGCGGCGCGGCCCCGCCGACGCGATTGAGCACCCCCTGCCAGTCGTCGATCGCCGGCCGGGGCACGGCTGGCGCGGCGCTGACCGGGGCGGGCCACGGCGCCGGGGGGGGCCGCGGCGTCGAGCCGTCCTCGCACAGCTGCAGCAGCTCGGCGACCTGCAGCGGCTTGGTCAGGAAGCCGTCCATGCCGTGCGCCAGGCAGCGCTTGCGGTCCTCGTCGGTGGCGCGGGCGGTCAGGGCGACGATGCGGGTGCGCCTTGCGTGCGCGTGCGGGCTGCGGCGGATCGCCGCGGTCGCCTGCCAGCCGTCCATGATCGGCATCTGCAGGTCCATCAGCACCAGGTCGAAGTTGCCGCGCTCGAGCGTCTCGACCGCGGCGCGGCCGTCGGCGACGAGCGTCACCTGATGGC
>NZ_JACCSO010000605.1 GCF_013812955.1 Nannocystis sp.
GGTTTGAACGGCGCGGGTTCGGCCGGTTCGGGATCGGACGGCGCGCGCAGGGTCGTGGCCGGCTGCACGGCGTCTGCGAGGCTGCGACCGAGGACGAGGCCGCCGACACCGACGGCCAGCGCCAGGAGCAGCCACGTGGAGCGCTCGAGCGCCCCGGTTCGCGCGAGGTCGGGCGCGGCGCGGGAGAGCTCTGCCTGGGCGCGCTGGAGGTGACCGCGGGCGATCTCCAGGCGTTGTACGAACTCGGCCATGCTGCGCTGGCGCTCGAACGGGTTGGGCGAGGCGGCCTTGCGCAGGTCGATGGCCAACGCGGCCAGCTCGAGCGGGAGCTCGGCGCTGTCGATGGTGCGAAAGCAGTAGCTGTCGGGGTCGAAGAGGCGGCGCCCGGTCAGCATCTCGTACAAGATCACGGCCAGCGAGAACAGGTCGCTGCGCACTGTCGCCGGCGTCCCATCGTGGGTCGCGGGGTCGCTGTAGCCGACGGTGCCGGCGAAGTGGGCCTCGCCGGTCTCCCAGCGGTCGACGTCGGCGGTGCGGCGGCGGGACTCGGCGGCGGCGAGGAATCGCGGCAGCGGCGAACACACGCCGAAGTCCAGCAGGCGCACGCGATCGCCGGGTGCGAGCATGATGTTGCTGGGCTTGACATCCCGATGAATGACGCCGGCCGCGTGGGCCGCGGTGAGGATCCGACCCAGCTCGATCGCCAGGTCGAGGGCCCGCTGCGGCGAGAAACGTTCGCGGTCGAGGACCTTGCGGAGGGCCTCGCCTCGGGCGATCTCCATGGTGAACCACGACGCGCCGTCAGCCGTACGGCCCGTGTGATAGACCTGGGGCACGCCGGGATGACCGATCGCCGCCACGGCGCGGGCCTCCCGACGAAACCGGGCCTCCAGCTCGGGCGCGCCAGCGGACGCGGGGTGAATGCGCTTGAGCGCGACCTCGCGGCATAGCTCGCGATCGAACACGACATACACGGCTCCCATCGCGCCGTGGCCGAGCTCCGCGACGATCTGGAATCGATCGTCAATGATAAAATCGGGGACCCAGGGCGGCGCAGCGGGTGGCGCGGGGCTCGAGAGATCTACCGGGTTGGACACAGGGGACCTCTTTCGTGGTCTCCCAGAGTCAATGTCGTGACGTCAGTCGTCAAGCACTCGCCGGCGCTGGCCGCTGGCGAGAGATGAAGTTTACGTAATTTAGAACACCAAAACTGGAGATGAAGTCGCCGCTGTCAAACTACAGCCAGTGGCGGCGGCGAAACCAGATCAGCAGGCCGGCGGCGGTGATGACCATGAGGCCGACGGCGAAGGGGTAGCCGTAGGTCCAGCGCAGCTCGGGCATCAAGTCAAAATTCATGCCGTAGATGCCGGCGATGAAGGTCAAGGGCAGCATGACCGTGGAGATCTGGGTCAGGACCTTCATGATCTCGTTGGTCTTGTTGGCGGACATCGACAGGTAGGCCTCGACCGCCGACTGCGCGCCCTCGCGGTAGGCCTCGGCGAGGTCGGCGACGCGGACGAAGTGGTCGTAGATGTCGCGAAAGAACGCCAGGCTCTCACGCGGGATCAGCTCGAGGTGGCCGCGCGCCAGGGACTCGAGGATCAGGCGCTGGTGGGCGGCCATGCGCCGGACCTTCTGGATCGACTTCTTGGCCTCGAGCACCTTCTCCAGCAGGTCGGGCTCGGGGTTGTGGATGATCTGGTCCTCGAGGATCTCGAGCTTGGCGCCGACCTGGTCCATCACCGGGAGGAAGTTGTCGACCAGGCGGTCGAGCAGGCGGTGCAGCAGCCGCACCGACACCCACGGCCGATGACCGGGCTCGCACACGTCCTTGTGCAGCTCGTTGATCGAGCGCACCGCCGGGTCCCCGTGGTGGGTCACCAGGTAGCGCTCGCCGACGAAGATGTCGAGCTCGAGCGTGCGAATGTCCATGCTCTTCTCGAGGTTCACCCGCGAGAAGTCGATGCCGTGCACGATCATGAACACGTGGTCGTCGAAGGTGTCGATCTTCGGGTGCCCGTAGTCCTGCAGGGTGTCCTCGATCGCCAGCGGGTGGAAGTGAAACACGTCGCTCAGGACCCGCGCCTCCTCCTCGCTCGGCGACTCGAGGTCGAGCCACACGGTCACCTCCGGATCCTCGCGCAGGCTGGCGAGGCTGCCGAGCTTCGCCTCGGTCCAGTGGCCGCGCGTCGGATGAAAGGCGTGCAGGGTGAACACGCCGGGAGGGTATCACGCGGGTACGCGGCCCTGCACCAGCTGCACCGCCAGCCCGCCGTTTCGCAGCCCACGCGTCGGCGCCAGCGGCAGCCCGCAGCAACGCCACAGGTCGTCGCCGCACAGCAGCGCGACGCGGGCGCCGAGGCACCTGTCCCGTAGGACATGTCCGAGCTGGGCGTAGAGGTCGCGCAGGGGGCCGCGCTTGCCGACGCGCACGCCGTAGGGCGGGTTGCAC
>NZ_JACCSO010000741.1 GCF_013812955.1 Nannocystis sp.
ACCGCTGGGGGCGCGCTGCGAGACCTCGCTGCGGCTCCGCGAGGCCGGGCCGCTGGCCCTGTCTCTTGCGACATGGCTCAAAGACCCTGTCCCGGAGACCAGGACAGCGGCGGCCGAGGCGATGGGCGCGATCGGCCACCGGGCCGCGCTCGCGGCGTTGCGGGCGCAGGCGACCGACCCGCACAAGACCGGGACGATCTGCAGGGATGGTGTGTGCAAGCCGCATTATCCAGTGCGCGAGGCGGCGCGCGAGGCGATCGCACATATCAAGGAGCGCAGCCGCGACGACACGAGCTGGTCGAAGCACGATCCACCGCGCTGAGGGCCTGGTCCACGTGTCCACGACCCGATACTCGCTGATGATCTACGCCCGCTCCGGCAAATACCTACTGGAGCTGGCGCCCGGCCCACCAGTAGATATACAGCGCCAGACCCATGAGGACGAGCAAGACCACGAAGAGCACGAGCTGGACCCGCTCCCACGTCGTCACTGGCGGCACATTCACCGACCAATCCTCGTCGGCCGCGCCGAGGCCCACCAACCACGCGGCGATGGCCTCCTGTTCGGGCCGGACCAGGCGGCGGTCACCGGCGAGGTAGTCGGGGCGATAGCGGGCCCACGCCGCGGTGCTTCGACCCTGGCGATCGTTGACACGGGGGTCACCACCGGCTGCGATCAGCCGCTCGATCGTCGGGCGAGCCCCGGCCAGCGCCGCGTGGTGAATCGCCGTCGCGCCGACTTGATCACGTGCATGCACATCCGCGCCGACCGCGAGCAAGGCCTCGACGATCACCTCGCGGCCCGCGCTGGCGGCGGAGATCAGCGGCGTCCGACCCCCGGTGTCGCGGGCATCCTTGTCGGCTCCGAGGACGAGCAGGCGCTCGATCCAGGCGACATCGGCACGCCGGGCCGCGCCGTGCAGCGCGTCCGGCGGCAGCGGCACCTTGCTCGCCAGCAGCGCCTCGCTGAGCCCGCGCCGCCCGAACGCCGCCGCATCACGCAGGAGGTTCTCTGGCAGGTAGCCGCGGTCGAGCTTCGGTTCGACGATGTCGATCACCGCGCTCCGTCCGCTGGCGAGCGCGGCGCGCCAGACGTCCTGTAGGCCATACTGGGGCAGGATCAGGCGCGGGTCGGCGAGCAAGACCGCGACGGTATCCTCATGCCCGCGGTGAGTCGCCGCCAGCAATCCGCGCTGCTGCAGCTCCGCGCTGCGCTCGGGCCCGAGGACGTCACGCCACGGCCGCTCGCCGCCGCCGCCGGGGGCCGCGAACGCGCGCTCGATCACTTCGATACGGCCGGTCTCGGCGGCGGCCTCGAGCCCCGCATCCGTGAGCCTCGCGCCGCGCGCGAGCGCGTGATGGATGAGCTCGAGGTCTGCGTGCTCGAGCGCGAGCTGCAGCACCGTCAGGCCGATCTCGGGCACGGCCTCGTCGATGTCCGCGACGCGATCGACGAGCAGGTGGACGATCGCCGGGTCGTAGTGACCGTCCATGATCGCCACCATCAGCGGCGACTCGTCGGAGCTCCGGGCGTTGACGTCGGGATCCGCCCCGCGCTCGAGCAACAGGGCGACGATATCGGCGGCCCCGCTCCTGATGGCCGCGATCAGCGCGGTCTCATCGCCCTGACCCCAGGCGTTCGGGTCGCCGCCGGCGTCGAGCAGGCGCCGGACCTCGTCGAGGTCTTCCTCGGCAGCGGCGACGACCAGCGGCTCGTCTGCGGGGTCCTCGTCCGCTTCGTTCGACATCCTATTAAAAAATCTTCGCTCAGCCGCGAATGATCTGCCCCATGCAGTCGGCCAGCTTCTCCGGCGTGCACGACAGGATGTCCATGCCGACCTTTCGCAGTTTTTTCGCGGTCTGGCGGTTGTACTGCGGCTGCGCGTCGTAGCCGAGCGCGCCGAGGCCGATCATGCGCACGTCGGCGCCGGCGAGGCGCTCGACGACGCGGACCAGGTCGGACTCCGGGCGGCCCTCATAAAAATCGGTGATCAGCACCAGGATCGTGCGCGCCGGCTCGCGGACCAGGCCCGAGCAGTACTCGAGCGCGCGGGTGATGTCGGTGCCGCCGCCGAGGTGCACGCTCAGCAGCACGTCGACCGGCGCGCCGACCTTGTCGGTGAGGTCGACGACCTGGGTGTCGAACAGCACCAGCGAGGTCTTCACGCCCGGCAGCTCGGCGAAGATCGAGGCCATGACGGCCGAGAAGATCGCCGACTCGAGCATTGACCCCGACTGGTCCACGCACACGATCACGTGCCACGGCCGCTTGTTCTTCTCGGCCGCGTAGAAGAACACGCGGTCGACGAACAGCTTGCGGCGCTCCTGGTTCCAGTTACGGAGGTTTCGCCGCAGGGTGGTGCGCAGGTCGAGGTTACGGAACACGCGGCGGGGCGAGTGCCGGTCCTTACGCAGCGCGCCGGTGATCGCCTGCTCGACGCGGATCTCGAGCTTCTTGCGCAGCTCCTGGACGACCTTGTCGATCACCTTGCGGGCGAGGATGCGCGTCTTCGGGGTCAGCAGGTCCTTGTGGGTCAGCAGGGTCTTGACCAGCTCGACGTTCGGCTCGATGCGGTCGAGCAGGTCCGGCTGATCGAGGATCTCGGCGATGCCGCGCTTCTGGATCATCTCCCGCTCGAGCACCTCGCGGGCCTGCTTCGGGAACAGCTCGTTGACCTGCTCGATCCACTTCGGCACCGTCAGGTTCGAGCCCCCCGAGCCGGCTCCGCGCCCGTCGCCGTACACGAACGACAGGGTCTGCTCCGCGCCCTGCTGGTCCTCCCCGCTGGCGCCGACCGCCGCCATGCACACGCCCGCGGCCTCGGCGTCCTTGCCGAGGACCAGGCGCCAGCGCCCCACGAGCGACTGCGCGGCCGGAGCGAGCTGAGCGAGCGTGGTCTTGTTCGGCGGCATGACTTCTCTTAAAAATCCCACTCTTTCATGACCTCGGCGACCCGCGCGTCGATGCGCGCCATCCACACGGCCGCGCCGACCGAGGTGTCGAGCTGCGCCAGCTTGTCGGCCTCGCCCTCCTGCAGCCCGTACAGCTGGGCGACGCGGTCGGCGAAGGCGACGCGCGAGCGGTCGTGCAGGCGCTCGAAGGCCTTGCGGGCGCGCGGCAGCATCGTCAAGAACTGCTCCCAGGAGGCGGCCCGCAGCAGCACGTCGAAGGCCTCGACCAGGGACTGCGCGCCGAGCATGATCGCCGTGCGGCTGGTGGCCATCACGCCGTCGAGGAACTCGCCGCAGGTGAGCATGACCTCGGGCCGCGACTGCGCGAACTTGAGGATCTCCTGCGAGAGCACCTCGGCCGGCTGGGCGCGGGTCTCGGTCAGCAGGCCACACATCGCGCCGCGCAGGTAGGGCGACGTCGACTCGGCGTAGGCCGAGCGCACGTTCTCCACGAAGAGGTCCCTGTCGAAGGTGCTGGCGCTGTCGCCGAGCAGCGCCTCGGCGACGCTCTTGAGCGCGGCGAGCACCTCCTCGTGATCCTCGACCGGCACGTTGGCGATCTCCGGGATCGCGAAGCAGGCCCGCGCGAAGCAGCGGCCCTCGAGGTCGACCACCACGTCCTCGCGGATCTTCTTGCGCGCGGCCTGACGGCGCAGCACCGTGAGGTGGGTCAGCGCCCGCGCGAGCGAGACGAGGCGAGAGTCGGCGTCGATGGCGTGCCCGGCGGTCTCCTCGATGCGCAGGACCAGGCCGGGCAGGTCCATGTTGGTGGCCCGCAGCAGCCGCTCGCACACGCTGGCCGCGTCCTCCTGCTCGCGCGCCAGCTCCTCGTCGATCTTCGCGGTGGCGGCGGCCTCCATGGTGTCGCCGTGGAGGTTGTTCTCGATCAGCTCGGTCTCGACCCTGGGCGACCACTCGACCCGCCAGACCTCGCGAAACAGGGTGTTCGACTCGCCGCCCTCGAGGAGCTTGGCGAACGACACCCCGAGCTCCGCGAGCCGGTGGAAGAACACGGAGCGGCGCTCGTCGGCCTCCTGCCGCAGGTCGAGCGCGATCTTGGTCTTCTTCTCCTTGCCCATCGTCTCGCCGAGGTCGAGGTCGTCGATCGACCGATAGAAGTCGAAGACCAGCGGGAGCCGGCCGAGCGCCGGCGTCACCCGCCCGATGGCGCTGCCGATCTCCACCTCGGTCATCGCCGTCAGCAGGTAGCGGCCCTCCTCCTCGGGGCGGCCCTTGCAGCAGCACGAGAGGATGCCGTCGCGCACGTCGTCGAGGGTCGGCGCCTGGTGCCCGCGCAGGCTGGCCAGCATGCGCGCGTGCTGGGTGATGCTGATCGCGTCGGCCGACGACAGCAGCTCGCCGGCGCGTCGCCCTCGCGCCAGCACGGCGACCACGTGATCGACCATCGCCCGGATCGGCGCCTCGGCGACCACCGACCCGGCGCCCTGCGTGTGCTGGTAGAGCATTTCGTAGTACTTCGGCGCGCGGTTGCCGGCGCCGTACCCCGATTGCTCGCTGGTCCGATAATAGGAATAGGGCGCGACCGTCGCGTAGACCGTGCCCTTCGGCAGCACCTTCGCCGGCACCAGCTCCCGCTTCATGAACAGATGGAAGCCGCCGCAGACGACCACCGCGTCCTCGGGGCGCAGCTGCTTCTCGGCGAGCGTCGTGGCGATCGCGCGCCACATGTGGTCCTCGCGCGCGAAGGTCCCGTCGCGCACCATGCGGTCGTTGCTGGTCGTCGCCCGCACGGCGGCGCAGAAGTAGGTCAGGTCGCGGCGAAACTCCTCGGCGTCGGCGTGCCGGCCACCGACCTCGAACAGCGCGTCCCAGCACTCGGACCACGAGCGATAGCCCGCGGTCTCGGCGAGGGTCTTGTAAAAGTTGCTCTCGACCGCGAGGTTCTCCCAGGTCGGCGGCTCCGCGGGTGCGCCCTCGGCCTCCGGGTCCTCCTCGTCGAGTTCATCCTCGGGCTCATCGGCTTCGGCTTCGTCCTCCGCATCCTCCGCGCTGTGCGGCGTGATCAGGCCGTGGTGCGGTAGATCGATGAACACCACCTGCGCGCCGATCTCCTTGGCGACGCGGATCGCCACATACTCGGGCGAGTACGGCAACATCGGGTACCACACGCCCCACTTCGCCGGCACGTCCGGGGCCGAGCTGGCGATGCCGGCGAGGCCGAGCACGTTGTCGTCGTCGCGGTACGACGAATAGATGGCGATCGGCGGCTTGGTCTTCGGATCGGCGATGTGCTGGACCAGCTCGGTCGCCTCGGCGGGGCCCTCGATGAAGATGACCTTCGGCCGGCGCGCGCGCAGCACCTCGGCGATGTAGCGGGCCGCGGTCGGCGAGTGGTGGCGGACCGGGAACCAGTACAGCGGCTCGGCGAGCACCTCGCGGGCGCGCTGCTCGACGGCGTTTGCGTCGAGGCCGGGGGCTGCGTCAAGGAGGTCCTTCATCGGCTCGTTCAGGCGGACAGGACCTTGATCGCGGCCTCGTAGAAGGTCTTCCAGGCCGGGTCGCCGGCGGCGCGCTTCTTGGCGACCAGGTTCATGTACTCCTTGAGCACCTTGAGATCCGCGAGGTCCTCCTTGACGATCGAGCCGATGAGGTTGCGGGCGATGTCCTCGGGGCCGACGGTGCCGGTGCCGAAGTACCTGCTGTGGATGGCGGAGTCGAGGGCGACGCCGATGGCCTCCGCGGTCGACAGGGTGGTCGTCGGCTTCTGCACGCTGAGGCCCTCGCCGGTGGTCCCCTGCCGCATCTCGCGGAACACGGTGGTCAGCAGCTTGAGCACCGGCTCCTCGATGCGTCCGGGGATCTTGTAGCGCTCGAGCAGCTCGGCGGAGCGGGTGCGGACGATCTCCACCTCGGTCTTCTGGTCGGAGACCACCGGGATGTGGATGTAGTTGAAGCGGCGCTTGAGCGCGGCGGACAGGTCGTTGACGCCCTGGTCGCGGGCGTTGGCGGTGGCGATGATGTTGAAGCCCGGGCGCGCGAACACCATCGGGTCGTCGGGCAGCTCGGGCACCGCGATCGTCTTGTCGGAGCAGATCGAGACCAGCGCGTCCTGCACGTCGCCGACGCAGCGCGTGATCTCCTCGAAGCGGAAGATCTTGCCGGCGCGCATGGCCAGCATGCACGGGCTCTGGATCATGTTGTCGGGCTTCGGGCCCTCCGCGATGATCCGGGCGATGTTCCACGAGTACTTGATCTGCTCCTCGGTGGTCCCGGCGGTGCCCTGGATCGTCAGCAGCGAGGTGCCGGAGATCGCCGCCGCGAGGTGCTCGGACAGCCAGCTCTTGCCCGTCCCCGGGTCGCCGACCAGCAGCAGCGCGCGCTCGCTCGCCAGGGTCACGATCGATCGCTCGACGATCGAGTCGTCGCCGAAGAACTTGCGCGTGATCGTGACCTCGACCACCTTGCCGTCGATCGTCGCCTTGAGCGGCTTCTTGGCCCCCGTGATGTACGTGAGCACCGAGCGCGGCGAGAGCTTCCAGGCGGCCGGCGCCTGGTCGCTCTCGTTCTGACGCAGCGCCTCGAGCTCGCGCCGATACTTGACCTCGGCCGGCTCACGAAGCAGCTCCGTCTCGGGCCCATCGGGCGCCTGAGGGACCTGGGGAGGCGCGGTCACCTGGGGAGTCGCGGGGCTCACGTCGGCTGCGCTGGGGGTCTTCGCTTTGGCCATGGTGGGGGTCGATTCGCTAGAGTTGCAGGCTGCCGAGCAGCGCGGCCAGGTTGATCTTCTCGTTCGAGAGCATCAGGTGGTTCGGGCCGTCCTCGCCGAGCGTCGCCAGCGGGGTCAGCACCAGGCGGCCGAGCTCGTAGTGGACAAGCCCATATAGGGGGGGCGACGTGGACGCTGTGCCGCCGGACTTGCGCTTCGCGTGGGTCTCGAAGTGTTTGGCCAGCGCCTTGCCGTCCGCGCCGGTCGGCACGACGGCGTCGAGCTCGAGGCCGGGCGTCGTGACCGTGAAGATCCGGCGCTCGGGGGTCGCGCGCGCCTTGTCCTCCTTGCACATCCAGTCGGCGAGCACGACCTCTTCTTGCAGCTCGTTGGGCAGGTCGAGCGGGCTCGGGGCGTGGGCCCGCGCGCGCGCGAGCGCCGGCCCGATCTGCCACTCGAGATACGACTGCCAGCCGCCCGCCGGCTTGCCCTGCTGGACCACATTGCCCTTGGGCCCGAGCAGCAGTCGGCCGCCGCCGCGATCGTCGAACGCGATCGCCGCGCCGCTGACGCCGAGCACCTGCCGCTCGGTGAGGATCTTCGGGTGATACTTCTGCGGCTGCGGGAGATGGAGAAACGCCTCCGCCGAGATATCCACGGACTTGCGCCCGAACACCAGCCCGAACACCAGCGAGCGGCCGACCAGCGCCGGGTCGTCGGCCTTGACCACGCGCAGGCGAAAATCAAAGGTGCAGGTGTTTTGCACGGTGCGCGAGAAGACGCCCAGGGTGACCACGTCGATCGAGCGGATCGGCGCGGGATCGCGGGCGCCCGTGCCCGACAGCCGGGCCAGCACGCGGTCGTTCTTCTCCTGCAACGCCTCGCCCAGGCCGCGCGCGAGCAGCCACGCCCGATGCGTGAAGAATACGAAGCGCCGGGCCGAAAACGCCTCGCTGTGCGCGAGGAAGCGCCCGACCTCCTCGTTCACGTAGCGCAGCGTCGCGCCGAGCCGCAGCAGCTTCATGCGCGAGGCCTCCTTGAACGAGACGTCGAGCTTCTGGCGGGTCGCCTCGGTCGCGCTGGTCAGCCCGGTGCGCACGAGGTCCTCGATCGCCCGCGCGAGCTCCTCGAGCAGCGCGGCGAGCTTCTTCTGCTCGGGCCCCGGAAGGCTGGTGATGTTGTTAAGGGCGGCGCTGACGGGCGGGGCCACGGCGACCGCGACGGGCGTGGCCGCCTCCAGTTCGTCCTCGTCCTCGTCCGCGTTCTCGTCGCGGCTGGCGATCGCCTGCTCCCAGGCGGTGGCGGCCGCCTCGAGGCTGAGCACCCGCTCGAACACGTGCAGGCTGGTATAGGCCGACAGCAGGGCCACGGGGGCGTTGCGGGTGTCGCTGGTGATCGCGTGCAGCATCGTGCGCAGCCGCGAGGTGATGTGCGCGAGGCCCTGGCGCTCATAACTGTCGGTGAGCGCCGCGAGCGTCGAGAGGTCACCCGGCGCGACGGAGGCGAGCCCGCGCACGACGAGGTCGACCATCCGCGCGCGGAGGTTCTCGAGCGTGCTGGCGATCTCTTCGACCTCGGCCATGGTGTTCTCTAAAAGGCGTGTTCTCTAAAAGGCGTGTTCCCGATAAGGCGTGCCCTTTAAAAGGCGCGCCCTTAAAACGCGTAGTAGTCCTCGGGGATCGTCTCGGTCGGGCGCCAGTCGACCTCACCGGCCTCGGCGCCCTTGTAGCGGATGAAGGTGGCGCTCATCGAGTCCTTGTCGAGCGAGGCCTTCTTGCCCGCCGTCGCCTTGACCCACCGCAGCGCCGTGGTCGGGTCGAGCTGGGTGCCCTGCGCGAGCCCGACCAGCAGCACCAGCAGGTGCTTGCACGGCTTGCCGCGCAGCCCGCCGCAGACGTTGAGGTTCTGCGTGCAGCACATGTAGCGCCCCTTGGCGTCGACGCTGCACGCGTAGAACAGCGAGTAGTCGGTCTGGCTCTTCACGACCCCGGTCACGCGCTCATCGCTGACCTCGCTGAACAGCTGGAAGCGGTCCGCGCGCAGCATCGACTTGACCTTGTCCATGCGACCATCGCCGGTCACCTTGTCGAGCTCGGTGAACAGCGACGAGAGGGTGATCTTCTTCGCGCCGGTGGCCGGAGCCGCGGCGGCCGTCGCTGCCGCGAGCGATGAGGCTGCCGCTGCGGGCGATGATGATGCTGCTGCTGCGGGCGATGATGAGGCCGCTGCTGCTGCGGGTGGCGATGCGACGATCCGTCTGGTTGCCATGAGCGTGTACCCTCGCGGACGGCGAGAGTACCCGACCTTTTCCTCTCGTTGTAGAGTGAGTAAGAATTGGCGCACAATCGCGCCGGCATTCATGCGTTGTCGACGCTATAAAACCTCCGCGAAAGCGGATGCACGAAACCCCGGAGGATGAAGATGACCCTCGAGCTCTACGCCCACCCGCTCTCGTCCTTCTGTCAAAAGGTCCTGGTCGCGCTGCACGAGAACCAGACGGAGTTCGTGTTCCGGACCCTGCAAGACCCCGAGGTCGCGGCCGAGCTCAGGTCGATGTGGCCGATCAACCGCTTCCCGGTGCTCGTCGACGACGGGCGCATGGTCGTCGAGACGAGCATCATCATCGAGCACCTCGGCCTCTATCACCCTGGCCCGGTGCGGCTGATCCCCGAGGACGCCGGCGCGGCGCTCGAGGTCCGGATGATGGACCGCTTCTTCGACAATTACGTCTCGACGCCGCAGCAGAAGATCGTCTTCGACCAGCTGCACGGCGAGGCGCAGCGTGACGCTTTCGGCGTCACCCAGGCCCGCGCCATGCTCGACACCGCCTACCGCTGGCTCGACGAGCGAATGGCCGGGCGTGAATGGGCGGCGGGTGAGCGCTTCAGCCTGGCCGACTGCGCTGCCGCTCCGGCGCTGCTCTATGCCCAATGGACGCACCCGATCGACGGGTCGCTCGGCCATCTGCACGCCTATCGCCGGCGGCTCCTGGCGCGGCCGTCCTATGCACGGGCGGTGGACGAGGCCCGGCCGTATCGTCCCCTGTCCCTGTTCACCATCCCGGAGGGCGAGTAACCGGCGCCTACGTGCCGTCGAACGCGGCGCTCGTGAGCATGGTCGGCGGGCCGACCTCGAAGGTCGTGTCCGCGGCGGCCTTCTGCGTGGCGAAGATCTCGCGACCTGTGATCGTGACCGCGGGCTTGATGGCATCCCATCCGGGCGTGGTCAGGCTTCGCATCGGCGATCGTATTGGTCGCGCGGCCGCGACCTTGCGCACGATGCCCGGACCCGCCGCACCGCCGCCACGAGAGCGCGCGCGCGGCCGCCCCACCCGCGGCGCAAACCCGCACGCGCTTGCGCTACCATCGACGCCCATGCGCGGCGCCATCCTGTTCAACGGCAATGCCGAGACGCTCGACGACCTGGTCCAGTCCGCGGCCCCGCTGCTGCTGTCCTCGCGCCACGAGGACCCGGAGGTCGCGCGCTCGCGGCGGGTCCTGCTCGTGACCGCCGCGTGGGGCGAGCGCGAGCACGACGAGGCCTCCGTCAAGCGCTCGCTCAACGCGATCGGTCTGCCCTCGCGCTTCGAGGGTGGCTTCGATCGCAGCCTCGTCAACCTCTCGCTGCTGCACGAGGTCCGCGGCCTGGCCCGCACCGCCCCGCGCCTGCTCGAGGCGTGGAACGAGGAGCGCCGCGTCGCCGAGATGGCGCGCTCCTTCTACCTCGAGCACAACGCCCACCTGATCCAGCTGTTTCGTCGCACCCTCGCGGTCGGCAAGCGCGAAGATCCCACCCTGACCGTCGCCCGTCTCGCCGCCTATCAGGGCCACCACGGCGCCGGTGACCGCCTGCTGCGCTACGCCCTCTCGAGCGAGCTGCGCCAGGCGCTTAACACTCTGGAGGCCAACGACGACCATCTCGTCGAGCTGCTCGACGAGATCGAGCAGCGGGCCTTCGACGCCGCCGGCCTCGCCTACGACCCGGCCTGGCGGGCCGCGCAGCAGCGCCTCGAGCAGCGCATCCTCTCGGCCAACACGATCGTCCTGTTCGGCGGCCACCTCGACCTGCTGCTCGACGCGCTGCGCTTCTTTCGCCTGCGCGACGCGCTCGGCGAGGCGCTGCGTCGCGGCACGCAGATCGTCGCCATGTCCGCCGGCGCGATGGTGCTGTGCGAGCGCGTGATCATTTACGACGACTTCTCCACCACCCGCCGCGACTTCCAGCTCTACGACCGCGGCCTCGCGCTCGTGCGCGACATCCAGCTGTTCCCGCACTGCACCGAGCGGATCCAGACCGACGACCCCGACAACCTCGCGTACCTCGCCCGCCGCTTCCGCCACCACGCCTGCGTCGGCCTCAACCAGCGATCCTTCCTGCTGTTCGAGCTCGACCCCCGTCGCGCCACCAGCTTCGGCAAGGACGACTCGGTGATCGTCTTCGACCCCGACGGTCGCAAGATCAGCTACCACCGCGGCGAGACCATCAGCGTGTGATGCAGCTCGGCCTGGACGCGGCGCATGCCCGACGCCCGGCCGCTGCTCATGCACCGGAGGAGTCGGCGTGGCGCATGTAGTTGGCGACGGCGACAGCGCCGCTGCTGCGGAGGATCGCCGTGATGTTGTCGGCGAGCGCCTCGCGCGCCCCCATGATCACCAGGGCACCACCCCGGTGGACCGCCTCGCCGTAGGCCCTCGCATCGGCCGCGGGGACCCCGAATTCGTCGAGCGCGTCGTTGAGCCAGTCCTCGTCCATTTTCGCGACGCTGGCGGCCGTGCTCGCCAGCCCGAGCGCCAGCGGCCCGGCGGCGAGGATCGGCCCGGCGTAGGGGATCATCAGACTGCCGAGCCCGGTGAGCAGCCCGAGCGCCGCCCCACCCGAGGACGACAGGGTCCTCGCCTCGTCCGGGACGGACTCAGCCGAGATATCGTTGGCCACGAAGCTGATATCGTCAGCATCGTACTTGCGCTGGAGCAGCGCGTCGATCGCCTCGTGCGCCCGGGAGATGTCGTCGAATCGAGCGATGATCGTTTGCATACTCGCGCCTGTGCATGCCCCCCTTCATGGACCACGGCGAGCCATCCACGAGCAGAGACGGCCAATTCGGCTGCATTCGCGGGGTGACGGCCCTGCGGGATATCCACGTCGGGGGCCGCGCCCGGCCGCGGACCGGCGATTGTTGCCGCGATGTCCGGACAGCCAGGGGATTTCCTATTTCCATGGAGCATGCACTTGGCTTAGGGTGTCCTCCTTCGTGGACGTCCGCAAAATTCACCAACCGCGTCCCCGAGTGCTGCTCTGCGACGATCACACGCTGGTGCGTGAAGGGCTGGTCCAGCTGCTGGCCGACGACCTCGATGTCGTCGACGCGGTCGAGGACGGGCGGGCGCTGCTGCAGGCGGCCGAGCGCTGGAAGCCCGACGTGGTGCTCCTGGACATCACGCTGCCGCTGCTGAACGGATTCGACGCGGCGCGGCAGCTCGCGTGCATCAGCCCGGCCAGCAAGATCGTATTTGTGACCTGCCACGCCGAATCCACCTACGTGCACGAGGCCTTCCGCGCCGGCGCGTCCGGTTATGTGCTCAAGACCGCCGCCTCCACGGATCTGCTGGCGGCGGTCACGGCGGTGCTGAACGGAGAGCGCTATCTGTCCCCCGGGCTGGCGGCCAGGCACGCCGATCTGCTCGCGGGTGATCAGCCGGTCCCGCAACCGGGCGAGCTCGCCGACCGACTGACCCCGCGCCAGCGCGAGGTCCTGCAGCTGGTCGCCGAGGGCCGCACCGCCCGGGAGATCGCCGTGGTCCTCACTCTTTCGCGCAAGACCGTCGAGTTTCACAAGGCGAGCATCATGCGTCTGCTCGGCCTGCGCACCATCGCCGAGCTGACCCGCTACGCGCTCGAACACGGCATCCTCGGGCCGTCATGACCGTGGATCGAGCGCCCCGACGTAGACGGGCTGGTCCAGCGTGAAGCCCACGCCATCGGACCCGGCATGGCAGCGTCGTCGCGGCCGCTGCGACATCGATGTCAGGGGCGCGCCTCACTTGCGCATGCGAGCACCGCTCTTGGCGTGCAATCACCGCGGCTGCTAGAACTCGGTCGCCCTCGCGTCACGCGCGAGCCTTGACCAAGAGATCCCCATGCCTGCACTGACGTACCGTCTCATCCCGCCCGCACTTCTCCTGCTCGCGTGGACCGGCTGCGGCGACAACAGCAGCGAATCCACCGCCGACTCGTCCGCCACCACGGACAGCAGCACCAGCTCCAGCTCCAGCTCCAGCTCCGGCACCGGGCAGGACCCGACCACCGGCCCGGGCACCGATGCGACCAGCACCGATGCGATGCCAGGCACGACCGGCGACCCGACCCCGACCTCGAGCACCGGCGACCCGAGCACGGGAACCACCACGAGCGACGTCACCGCCGACTGCGGCTTCGACGACAGCCTCGAGTTCAGCCGTATGGGCGCGATCTGGCAGCTGCGCAGCGAGGACGGCGAGACCTGCGTGTGGCTCGAGCGCCGCGACGACTCCGAGCCGGACATCATCTACAAGGCCGTCCCCTACACCTTGCTCGAGTTCAAGGCCGGCCACATGGGCGCCGTCGACCATCTCACCGACCAGGCCCGGATGACCTGGGCGAGCACGCACCATAACTGGATGGACGTCGCCGAGGCGTGGGACGACTCCGTACGTTACCGCCTCGAGGACAAGTTCCCGGCCGACGATGCATTCATCGATCAGTTCGACCTCTCGGCCATCGACTTGCAGAGCAAGGCCGTGCTCTGGGGCCCGATCCGCCTGCACCCCCACAAGCCCTGAGGCGCGCGATGACCCGCTCGACCCGCGCGCTCTCGCTGTCCTCGCGGTCCTCGCTATTCTCGCTATTCATGGCCCTCGCCTGCGCCGCCGACCCCGCGGCCAGCGACGACGGCTCCACCGGCGCTGCCACCGACACCGACGGGGCGACCACCGATGGCGCGCCCACGGCCTGTGACGAGGCCGCGCAGCGGCTCGGCGAGCGCGTATGCATGCACGCGGTCGCCGACGCGGATGCCTGGGCGGCGCTCTCGCTGCCGGTCGACCGCGTCGATCAGGTGCGGGCCAGCAAGTATCTCGTACCCGCCCGCGCGGACGCTCGCCTGCCGGCGCTGGTGATGGATGTGCACACCTATGCGCTGCACTTCGAGCTGCTGCGCCACGGCTTCCCCGACCTGTTCGACGGGCTCGACCCGGCGGAGTACGACGCCCTGATCTCCGACCCCGCGCGGCGCGAGTTCTACGCCGGCTCTCTGACCGAGTACCGCACCGCCACCGACGACCGGGTGTTCGGCTTCATCGCCTGGGACCCGCAGACCGACCTCGCCAGCACGCTCACCTGCGAGCAGTTCCAGGCGCTGCACGCCGCGCTCGCCGAGATCTTCACCGTCGGCCCGCTCGCCGCGGTGCCGACCGGCGACCTCCAGCGCCAGGTGCTCGCCGCCTGCGACGTGCCGCAATACGACGCCACCGCGGCCGTCGATTACGAGGCCTACACCACGGCCTTCGGGTTCGGCACCGTGCGCCGCTATACCCCCGCCGAGTTCGCCGCCGCGACGGCCGCGGTCGGATATGGCTTTCAGGACATCCTCGTGCTGCAGGAGGCCCCGCTCGACGTCGAGCGCGTGATCTCCGGCGCCGTCACCGGCGGGCGCCAGGCCGAGCTGTCACACCTCAATGTGCGTAGCGCCGCCCGGGGTACCCCCAATTGTTATCTGCGCGACGCCCACGCCCGGCTCGCCGCGTGGGACGGCCAGCTCGTGCGTATCGACTGCGGCAAGACCGCCCTCGAGGTCCGCGCCGCCACCCCGGAGGAGGCCCAGGCCTGGTGGGACCAGCTGCGGCCCGACCCGGTGGTGATGCCCGAGCCCGACCTCGACTGGCCCGAATTCGTGCCGCTGCTCGCGCTGCCGACCAACACCGCCGACGAGCGCCTGCTCGGCCTGCGTCGTTATGGCGCCAAGGGCCGCAACCTCGCCGCCCTGTATCAGCGCATCGACGCCGCCTATGGCATGCCCGGCTTCCTGGTCCCGTTTCATCACTATACGAACTTCATCGCCAGCGGAGTGTGGAAGGTCGACCTCGGCGCGGGCCCCGAGCTGCTCAGCTTCGCCGCCACCATCGACCGGCTGCTGATGGACCCGCAGTTTCGCAGCGACCCCGTGCTCCGGCGCGCGCGCCTCGGGGCGCTCCACGAGGCCATGCGCGACGGCGCCTGCGACCCGGCGATGCTCGCCGACCTCGGGGACCAGCTGCTCGCCACCTTCGGCGCCGACACCGTGATGGTCCGCTTCCGCAGCAGCAGCAACGCCGAGGACGCCCTCGGCTTCAGCGGCGCCGGCCTCTACGAGTCGACCAGCGCCTGCCTCGCCGACGACCTCGACGGCGACGGCAACGGCCCGAGCCGCTGCGATCCGGACGAGCAGGGCGAGCGCGGCATGTGCCGCGCGCTCAAGAAGGTGTGGGCCTCGTTATGGCTGACGCGCGCCTACGAGGAGCGCGAATGGTACGGCATGGACCACGCCGACGCCGCGATGGGCGTGCTGGTCGACCTGCGCTCGGGCGACGAGCTCGCCAACATGGTCGCCTTCACCGGCGACCCCAACCTGGCCGGCGACGCCCGCTTCCTGATCAACGCGCAGATGGGTGAGCTCGAGGTGGTCAGCCCGACGCCCGGCACCTGGCCGGAGAAGACCCGCCTGACGCTCACCGACGGCCAGGTCACCACCATCGACCGCGTGCGCGGCTCCTCGGAGCTACCAGCGGGCCAGCAGGTCCTGGACGACGATCACCTGCGCGAGCTCGGTGGTCTGCTGTGGCAGATCCGCGAGCAGTTCCCCATCGACGAGCTCCCACCACCAGACAGCGCCCTGCTGCTCGACACCGAGTGGAAGCTGCGGCCGGACAACACCCTGATGATCAAGCAGGTCCGGCCCTACCTGCGCCGCGAGTGACAGGCGCCGATCGCCACGCACAGCGTCAGTAAATCTCGGGCTGCTGGGCCGCGCCGCCCTATTTCAGCTCGAGGAACACGTAGGGAGCGCCGTGGATGTTGATGAGCCAATCGATCTTGTTCTGCCCCAGCGGGTGCTTCATGTCGGCGAGCGCGGCGTAGCGCAGCGGCGCGTCGTCGGCGATCTCGACGTCTGGCCAGAGTGCAGCGGGCTTGAAGGTTCATCGTCCACCTTTTACAGTCGGCGCATGCGGCGTCACCGGCTTTTCTCAAGAGCGCTCCTGCGCGGCGACTCGCTCGCGGCGGGTCTCGCCGGCGCCCTCGCGCTGGCCGCCTGTAGCGACCGCGTGGTCACGGACACCACCGAAAGTGGTGGCAGCAGCGGCGCGAGCTCGAGCACTGGTTCGAGCACCGGCGGGGACCCGACGACCGGGCCCTGCACCGTCGACTGCCCGGGCGACCTGCCGAAGCTCGACTGCGACCTGCTCGCGCAGGACTGCCCGGCCGGCAGCAAGTGCAGCTCGAACGGCGACCTTTCGTTTTGCGCCCCGCTGGATCCGAGCCCCGGGGCGCCGGGCGAGGCGTGCACGGTCACGGCCAAGGGCGTCGACAGCTGCGCGGCCGGGGCGTTTTGTTGGGTCGACGGGCTGTGCCACCTGCTTTGCAGCCCCGACGCCGACCCGGCGTGCCCGGCGGGCGCGGCCTGCATCAACGCCGACGGCTTCGCGCGGATCTGCGTCGCCAGCTGCGAGCCGGTGTCGCAGACCTGTCCCGAGGGACAGGCCTGCGTCATCCCCTCGAGCAACGTGCCGGTGTGCGCGCCCGACATCAGCGGCGCGGGGGGCGAGATCGGCGACGTGTGCCAATTCATCAACGGCTGCGACCCCGGCAACCAGTGCGACCAGAAGAACAGCGTGCCCGACTGCGCGGGCGCCAGCTGCTGCACGCCCTTCTGCGACCTCGGCCTCCCCGAGCCGGGCTGTCCGACGGGCCAAAAGTGCCTGCTCTTCTATCCGATGGGCACGGCGCCGGCGGGCCTCGAGCTCCTCGGCACCTGCGGCGTCTGAGGCCGGCCGGCGCCGTTCATCGTCGGTCCCGAGCGGCCTGCCTCGGGGCGCCATCAGGGGGCGACTCGCTGAAGCGGCCCGGGGTCGTGGAGCGGCGCCAGATCGATGCCATTGAGCTTGAGCAGGCCGAGCTCGGCCGCGTCGGCGGCGCTCTTGGCGAGCGAGGCCATCTGCGGGTCGGTGCTGAAGGTCAGCGATGTGAAGGCGCGGGTGATCACGGCCTCGGCGATCGGCTTGCCGGTCAGCTTCTCGAGCACCCCGTTGACCTTGCCCCGCGCCTCGTCCGGATGGGCCACCAGCCACTTCGTCGCCTCGACGTGCCCGCGCAGCAGCGCCTCGACCCGGTCAGGGTGACGCTCGAGGAATTCGCGGCGGACCAGCAGCACCGTGGTCGTGTACTTCCCGTCCGGCCACAGGTCGCGCTCGTCGACCAGGACCTTGCCGCCGCCCTCGAGCACCAGGCGCGAGGCCCACGGCTCGGGCACCCAGGCGCCGGCGAGCTTGCCCTCGCGGAAGCGCTCGAGGGTCTGGGCGTTCTCCTGCGGGACCACGCTGACGTCGCCGCCGCCGGCGGTGTCGGTCGTGAGGCCCTGGGCGGCCAGCCAACTGCGCAGCGCGACGTCCTGGGTGCCGCCGAGCTGCGGCGAGGCGACCTGCTTGCCGCGCAGGTCGGCGGCGCTGGTAATGTCGGGGCGCACGATCAGGAAGGCTCCGCCCGAGGTGGCCCCGGCGACGATGCGCACCGCCTCGCCGCGCGACTTGACGTGGGCGTTGATCGCCGGGTTCGGACCGACATAGCTGGCGTCGAGCGAGCCCGAGAGCAGCGCCTCGATCGCCGCCGGTCCGGCGTTGAAGGTGAAGGTCTCCAGCTTCGTGGCCCCCAACTCCCGCGCGAAGATGCCGTCCTCCACGCCGACCAGCGCCGACGCGTGCGTGATGTTCGGGAAGTAACCGAGCCGCAGCGTCGCCGCCCCGTCCCCGCCCCCGCAGGCCGGGACGAGCAGGGTCACGAGCAAGGAAGCGAGCCAGCGACGACGCGTCAGCGACATGGGCGATCTATATCAGAATGGAAATTGCGTCGCTATACCGAATATAATTCGGGTCACAGCTTCCACCTTGGCGGCACAGGCGGCGATCACGCTATTTTTCGGCGGCAGATTTTCATTATTGAAGAGCTATTATCATCGAGATAGAAGCGCCACGTGGGCACCATGCACGTCCTCCCCCTGCTCACCCTCATCGCCCGACTGACCGCGCCCGCGGCTGAGACTGCGGCTGAGACTGCGGCTGAGACTGCGGCCGATGTTGCACCCGCGCCCGCTGTTGCGGCCACGCCCGCGGTCGCGCCCGTTGTTGCGACTGCGCCCGCTGTTGCGCCCGCGCCCACCGTTGCAGCTGCGGAGCCGAGCTTCGCCCTGCCGCGTGACGAGGCGCAGCGGCTGGGCGCGGCCGCGAACGACGGCGAGGCGCAGCGCTTCGTGCCGGGCAAGGGCATCGAGTTCAAGAGCACGGACGGCCGCTTCGCGCTGGCGATGAGCCTGCGCGTCGGCTTCATCTACAGCCTGAAGCGCGACGCGGAGCCGGGGGACATCCTCCACAACTTCGAGATCCGTCGCTTTCGCACGGTGTTCAGCGGCAACCTGTTCGGGGCCAGGAACAAGTACTTCCTGCAGCTGGCCTTCGCCCCGCGCGAGATGGACGTGCGCGACGGCGTGGTCCGCGGCACGCCGGTCTACGACGCCTACCTGCAATTCGAGCAGCTGCGCGACCTGACCCTGCGGGTCGGCCAATACCGGGTGATGTACACGCGCGAGCGCAACATCGCCGACGTGAACCCGCTGCTGATCGACCGCTCGCTGGTCAACGGCGAGTTCAACGTCGACCGCGACGTCGGCCTCGACATCCGCTCGGAGGACCTCGGCGGGATCAAGAAGCTGCGCTACTACGCCGGCGTGTACCTCGGCGAGGGCCGCGACTACAACAAGTTCGGCGACTCCGGCTTTATGTACGTCGGCCGGATCGATGTCCTGCCGCTCGGCCTCTTCGACGACTACGAGGCCTCCGACCTGATGCGCCTCGAGCGGCTGCGCATCAGCTTCGGCGGCGCGTATGCGTTTCACGACCGCGCCCGCAAGGACCGGGGCGTGCTCGGCACGGCGCCGCTCGACGGCGGGACCACCAACTATCACAACGCCACCGCCGACATGATGCTCAAGTACGCGGGCTGGTCGCTGGAGGGGGCCTTCATGTGGCGCCACGGCCAGCGTAACCCCGGCTCCGCCGTCGACGAGATGGGCGCACCGATCGCGGTCGCGGCCGCGCGCAACGGTCAGGGCTGGATGGTCCAGACGGCGATGCTGATCCCGCGCACGCGGCTCGAGCCGGCGATCCGCTACAGCGGCGCGCGCGGCCTCGGCGTCACCAGCATGCCGGACCGCGACGAGCTCGGCGGCGGCCTCAACTACTACTTCTACGGCCACAACCTCAAGCTGCAGGCCGACTACTTCCACAGCTTCGACCCCGCCGATACCTCGGCCGGCAGCGACCTGTTTCGCGTGCAGCTCCAGGCCGCGCTATAGCGCGGACGGCTCGGGCGGACGGATGCGCAGCGCCAGGGCGCGCTCGATCGCCGCCACCGCGCGGCCCATGATCTCATCGGCGCGGCCCTCGGCCGGCGTCGTCAGGATCCTTCGAAACTCGCGGGCGCCCGGCTGACCGCTGAACAGGCCGAGCACGTGGCGCGCGAGCCCGGAGAGCTTGAGGCGCGGGTGCAGGGCCAGCCAGCGCGCCGCGTACTCGCCATAACGCATGGCGATCTCCGCGCGGCCGGGCACCGGCGCGGGGTCGGCGAAGAAGCGCTCGTCGACCGCGGCGAACAGGTACGGGTCGTCGTACGCGGCGCGGCCGATCATCACCGCGTCGACGTGCTCGAGGTGCTGCGTGGTCGCTACCAGGTCGCGAATGCCGCCGTTGATCTCGATCGTGAGGGTCGGCCGCTCCTGCTTGAGGCGATAGACGTCCGGGTAGCGCAGCGGCGGCACCGTGCGGTTCTCCTTCGGGCTCAGGCCGCCGAGCACCGCCTTGCGCGCGTGCACCGTGAAGCGGTCGGCGCCGGCCGCCGCGACCGTGTCGACGAAGGCGCGCATCAGCTCGTAGCTGTCGAGGTCGTCGATGCCGATCCTGTGCTTGACGGTCACCGGCAGCCGCACCGCCGCGCGCATCGCCGCCACACACTCCGCGACCCGCTGCGGCCGCGCCATCAGGCACGCGCCGAAGTTGCCGCTGGCGACCCGGTCGCTCGGGCAGCCGACGTTGAGGTTGAGCTCGTCGTAGCCCATGCCCTCGGCGATGCGCGCACACTCGGCCAGCATGGTCGGGTCGTCGCCGCCGAGCTGCAGGGCCAGCGGCCGCTCCTCGGGCGAGAAGCCGAGCAGGTGCTCGCGGTCGCCGTGCAGCACCGCGTGCTGCGTCACCATCTCGGTGTAGAGCAGGACATGGCGCGACACCTGGCGCATCAACCAGCGAAAGTGCCGGTCGGTGCAGTCCATCATCGGCGCGACGCTGAGCGGGCGCAGCTGGCCGCGGGTGGCCGATTCGGCGGCCAATTTGGAGGCCAATTTGGGGGTCGGTTCAGAGTTCGGCACGGAGGTCGTCACGATCGTCGTCGAACGATGTAGCCAGGTCAGCGGCCGCGGCCGCCGGCGCGGCTGGCCATCGTCTGGACCTCGGCCGGCATCGAGTGCACGCCCTGCACGCCCGGGGCGCGGCGGGCGAACACGAGGTCGGGGCCGACGATGCGGACGTGGCGATAGCCGAACAGGTGGAAGACCTCGACCACGCGGGAGCGAGCGACCTGCGGGTCGGCGATGAAGTGGTCGGGGCGCTCCGGGTGGCGGCGGATGCCGGGCAGCAGCGGCACGAGGCGGTCGAGCTGCAGCCAGCGCAGGGCCGCGGAGACCTGGAGGGCCAGCGGCGAGACCGGGGCGGCGACGAAGTAGCCGTCGTCGCCGAGGCCCTGATAACGGGGCAACATCATGCGTCCGGCGATCGGCGCGTGCACCGGTCCGCGGGCGTCGTGGGCGACCAGCTGCCCGCGCATGATCGCCTGAAAATTGTCGAAGCCGGGCAGCATCACGAAGGGCTCGTGCTCGGGGCGCACGATGTGGCGGTGGCGGATCTCCGAGACCGCGGGCAGGCCCTGCGCGCCCCCGGCGAGGCGCTGGCGGTGCATCGCGAGCGCGGGCACCTGCTCGGCCTCGAGCGCTCCGGCCGCGACCAGCATGATCCACAGCGCCGACTCGTGGGCGTCGATCGTGTCCGGGTCGTCGTGCTGGCCGCCCTCGACCGCGACCCCGATGTGCCCGAGGTCGCAGAGGTAGCCGAGCAGCGAGCCGTCGATCACCTCCTCGAGGCCGAGCACCACCGGCAGCGGCAGGGCCAGCGCGATGCCGCGGTTACGCAACACGTCGGCCATACACGAGAACGGCGCCGCCGGGCCGGAGGTACTGTGCAGGTCGAAGAACACGATCGGCGCGCGCGCGCGGGCCAGCAGCGGCGCGAACAGCTCGAGCAGCTCGAGCTGCTCGTGGTCCTCGATCGCCTCCTCGGGGCCGGCGTTGACGATCCGCGCGATGTCCTCGCGGATCCACCGGCGGTTCAGGTCGCGGTCGAGGTAGCGTCGACCGGCCGCCAGCGCCCGCAGGTTGCCGGCCACGCCCCACAGCTCGCCGCGCAGCGACAGCCGCTCGCGCTCCAAGGTCGCGAGCACCCGCAGCATCGCCTCGCAGCCGGCCGGCTCGTTCCCGTGCACGCCCCCGGTGACGACCACCGTCGGGCCCGGACGGCCGCTGCCGTGGCGTCCGAGCACGCGCGCGTAAGTCCGGGCGTGGCCCCGGCCGGTCTCCGGGTCAGGCATCGCGCAAGTAGTTCTCGAGCAACTTGGACGAGACCTCGATCAGGTCCGCCTCGGTGATGACGCCGACCAGCTTGCCGTCCTCGACCACCGGGAGGCACGACACCCGGCGCTCGCGCATCAACTTCATGACCTCGAGCGTGGGCATCTCCGGGCCGATGGTCAGCGGGTTCTTGATCATCAGCGCGGACACCGGCGGGTGCTCGCCGATGCCGCTGCGGGTGCCGCGAGCGACCAGGCGCAGCAGCGCCCGGTGGGACAGCACGCCGACCAGCCGGCCATCCTCGTCCTCGACGAGGATGTGGCGGATGTGCTTCCAGTCCATGATGTTGGCCGCGAGGTCGATGATGTCGTGCGGCTGGACCGTGAACAGGTCGGTCGACATGAACTGGCCGACGGTCTGATAGCTGTCGCGCCACTGGGTCGGCGCGGCCTCGGCCTGGGCGTTGGGCCAGGTGTGGACCGGCGCGCCGGTCTTCTGATTGGCCAGCATCGCGGTCGAGACGGTGCGAAAGCGGATGTCGGCGGTCCCCTTGTCGCCCATGTCGTGCAAGCTCGCCAGGATCCACTGCGCGCCGGTCTGGCCGCTGCGCACGCGGTCCTCGAGGCAGCCGATGTAGCGGTCGATGTCGTCGCTGTCGACGTTGACGAACTTGAGGCCGGCGCGGGCGCGCGGCAGCAGCTCGTGCAGCAGCAGGTCCTGCGCCGAGCTCTTCTTGCCGCCGACCCAGGTCATCTGCGCCTGCAAGCCGTCGCGCGCGGCGTTGAAGAAGTTGGTGCGCGCGGCCTCGAACTCCATGGTCTGCTCGATGCGCTTGGGCTCCTCGGCGAGGTTGGCCATCATGCCGAAGAAGAACGCCGCGTTGGCGACCTCGTCGATGACGGTCGGGCCCGAGGGCAGCACGCGGTTCTCGATGCGCAGGTGGGCGGTGTCGCCGTCGAAGCCGTAGCAGGCGCGGTTCCAGCGGTACACGGTGCCGTTGTGCATGCGCAGCGCGGACAGCTTGGGGATGCCGCCGCGGGCGAGCACGTCGCGCGGGTTCTCGTCGAAGGTGTTGGCGATCAGGATGCGGAAGCGGGCGATGTCCTCGCGGAAGATCTCGAGCACGCCCTCGCGGATCCAGCCGTCGCCGAAGTGCACCCGCGGCCGGGCGCCGCGCTCGCTGCGACCGGTCGGGCGGGTGTCGACCGAGCGCTCGAACAGGGCGATGCGGGTCTCGTGCCACAG
>NZ_JACCSO010000006.1 GCF_013812955.1 Nannocystis sp.
CGGCCGAGCAGGCGGACATCGCCGCGGCCGCGGCCCGCTCGGCCCTCGAGGCGGCCGGGCTCGTCGGCCAAAAGCCGCTCGCCGAGCTGACCCGCTGGCAGGCCGAACACCGATGATCTTGACCGGCTGACCGACCGACCGGCCACCGGTCCGCGGTCACAGGTCCGCGATACAGCCGCACAACAACGTCCGCGCCGCGCTCACCTCCGCCAGCTCGAACACCGCCTCGCGCACCATCGGCGACCGCGGCCGCGGATGCCGTCGCGCGCCCGGCTCCCCGCGCGCGCACCAGCGTGACCAGCACGGCCGCCGCGTCGGTCGACTGGTGCTCAGGTCCGCCGGCGAGGGCTCGTGCGCCTCCTCCTCGGCCGCGCGGTACCACAGCAGCGCGAAGCCGGACGACAGCAGCAGCAGCGTGGTCAGCATCAGGAACGGCGTGAGCAGCGACATGGCGGGCCTCGGAGTTCGAGAGACACCGCCAGTGGAGCAAGCCCCGGGCCAATTCGAGAAACCCCAGGCGCGACGGTCCCGGCGGCTGTCAAGGCCCCGGAACCGGCGTTTTCATGCGACCCGGCTGTCACGCCGCCGCCGGCAGGCGATCGGCAAGATCAGCAGCAACCACCCCGCAGGCGCGCCCGTCCGGCTGCGACAGCCGCAGCCATCACCCTCACCCGACATGTCCGCGGTGTCGACGGTGTCGACGGTGTCGGTGTCGGTGGCACTGGCACTGGCACTGGCACCGGCACTCGCGCTATCCACGCCAGTCTCCCCGACCCCGCTCTCTTCGGACCCCGCGCTGGTGGTCGGCACGTCACCGGTGTCCTCCGGCTCCACGACCATGCCGACCTGGATGACGACGGGCGCCGACTCGGTGATGAGCCCGGCCCCGTCCTCGGCGATCGCGATCAGCTCAAAGGTGCCCTTCGGAAACTTCACGGCCCCGAATTGATAGGGGAACACGTCGTCGACGTTGTCTTGTTCCGCGCCGTTGATCTTCATGCGCACGACCTTGATGCCCCAGCCGCCGCCGTCCTGGGCGTCGATCTCGATCGGGGTCTCGAAGTTCTCCACGTCGAGGTGCATGCCCGCGAGCGGCACCATGATCTGGACCGTCGGCGGCGTGGTGTCGGCGACCGCGTCGAAGCCCGCGCCACAGGTGGCGCTGGCCGGGTTCTTCGGCGTGCCGGGGCACCAGTCGCCGTACTGCCCGAAGCCGTCGCCGGGATCGGCGGCGTAGAAGCCGGTGCAGCGAAAGTCCGGGTTCCAGGTCCCGTCGACATCGTGGCACGGGGTGATGTCGATGCCGGACTCCTGCTCGATCCACGGCACCGCGTTCCAGGCCAGCGAGTGGGTGCCGACGCCGCCGCACTGTCCGGTCAAGGTCGAGGCGATGCCGAACACGTGCCAGCTGTTGTCGGGAAACCGGACGAAGGCCGGGCCGCCCGAGTCACCCGGGCAGATCCCCGGCTCACCGGCGCCGCCGACGTCGGCGCTCATGCTGAAGACGCTGCGCACCGGCGTCAGCGCCCAGTTCTTGACGCCGGCGCTGCCGGCCTGGGTCGGGATGCCGAAGCCGGTGACCGCCGCCGTGATCCCCTTGATCACCGCCGAGGTCTCGCAGCCGTACACGACCGGCGTGATCGGGATGTCGGTGATCGGCTGCGACAGCTTGCAAAACGCCCAGTCGTGCGCCTGGTCGCTGACCCCTTTGTAATCGGGGTTGGTCAGGCACAGCTCCGTCTTGATGGTCTTGATCGGGGTGCTGATGTCCTCTCCGAACAGGATCGTCGATTTCCCGCCCCCGCAGTGGGCCGCGTACATGACCACCCGTGGATGTACCAGCGTGCCGGTGCACAGCGAACCGCCGTTGGTGACCGCGACCGCCGTCGGCCACGCGCAGTCCACCACGCCCTGACCGCCAAAGATCGGCTCTGCGTCGGGCAATGGCGTCGAGATCGCGGGTTCCGCGCGGCTGACGCCGGACCAGCCTCCACACACAGCCATCGCCACCACCGCAGCAAGGTTCAAAGCCAGGCGCATCGGCGCAGCATGACACAAGCCGGCCCGATCCCGGCACCCCAAAATGCTGACGCCCGGCCGCAGCCGGCGTATCATCGCGCGGCTTTTCCCCGGCCCTGCAACTCGCCGTCCCTGGCCTCCTCGCCGGCCTCCTCGCCGGCCTCGCCGGCCTCCTCGCCCATCCGTCGCCCGCCCCTGCGTCGCCCGCCTTCGGCCGACCTCACTCCCCTGGAGAACCTGATGCTTCCATGCCTCTCGTGGCTGACCCTCACGATGCTGACCACCGCGCCGGCGACGGCTCCCGCGGCTGCGTCCGCGACTGCCACACCGGCTGCGTCCGCGACTGCCACCCCGGCTGCGTCCGCGGCGACCCCGTCCCCTTCTGCCAGCGGTGACGCCGAGGCCCGGGCCGAGCAGGCCGCCTCGCTTTATGCCCAGCGCAAGTACGCCGAGGCGGCCGTGGTCCTCGAGGACCTGTGGGCCAGCATCCATGAGCCGCGCGACCTGTTCAACGCCGCGCTCGCGCGCCTGGCCGTGGGTCATCGCGCTCACGCGATCCGCTACTGGGAGATCTATCTGCAGCAGCCGAACATCCCCGCCGACGGCCGCGAGCAGGCGCTCGGCCGCATCAAAAAAGCCCAGGCCGCGAGCGTCGCCGTCAACCTGCGGCTGGCACCGGCCGCGGTCGCGGAAGTCGGCGTCCACTACACGCTGACGCGCATCCCGACCGACCCCAAGGACGCCCGGCCCCCGCTCAAGATCGAGCTGCCGGCCGGGGCCCAGGAGTTCAGCGCCGGCGGTCGCACGGTCTACCTCGACGCCGGCCGCTGGCAGCTGACGGTCGAGGCCCGCGGCTACCGCAGCGCCTTACAGGAGCTGTCGATCCGGTCCGGGCAGGCCGGCTTCGTCAAAGAGATCGTGCTCGCCTCCGACCCGATGTTTCGCCAGGCGACCTTCCAGATCGACCCGCCCGAGGCCGTCACCGCCGGCGCCACCGTCACGCTGCGCCGCATGACCCTCGCGGCCCAGCCCGTGCCATGCCCGCTCACCCCCGCCGGCAGCTGCTCGCTCAAGCTCGAGCCGGGCGACTGGGAGGTCGTCGTCTCCGCGCCAGGCTACCAGCGCTACTCGGAGAAGGTCTCGCTCGGGGCCCAGCCGACCGCCAACTTCGCGGTCGCCCTCATGCCCACCGTCGCAGCGACCGTCGCTCCGCCGATGGCCACCCCCGACCCCACGGCCGCAGGCGAGCCCGTGAAGCTCGTCGAAGCCCCGCAGCCGGTCGTGATCGACGTCGTACCGCGTAAGACCCGGGTCAAGCTGTCGACCGGGCTGGTCGCCAGCGGCATCCCCATCTTCATCGGCGGCCTCGCGCTCGCCGTCACCGGCAGCAACAGCTACCAGGACCGCGTCACCGCCGGCGACAGCACCGGCGAGCTGCGCCCCGCCATCCGCATGCGCAGCGCCGGCATGGGCCTGGTCGGCGCCGCCGTCGGCCTGTGGACCACAGGCCTCACCGCCGAATACGACGTCAAACCCGCCGTGTGGTACGCCGAGCTCGGGGTCGGCGGCGCCTTCCTGATGGGCGGCGCCATCTGGGCCGGCCTGTCCACGCGCCGCTGGAACCGCAACCAGGTCCCCGACATGCGCTGCACCAACAGCGAGGGCGTCGACTGCTTCGCCAGCCATCGCATGGGCGCCGCCTTCTTCCTCGGGGCCGGCTCCGCCATGCTGGTCGGCTCCACCATCGGCCTGCTCGTCCAGCGCCACTACATGCGCCATCCCGCGGCCTCGAAGGCCCGGAGCACACGCCCCGCGCTGAGCCCCTACTTCGCCGGCACCGGCGGCGGTCTGCTGGTCCAGGGCCGCTTCTAAGCAATCGGAAGATGTGAGCCCTGCCGCATCGCCGGCCTGCCCGACCCCGTCCAAACCGGCCCCGTCCGGTCGGCGGGTCGGATAGGATGCGACAATGATGCTTCGTCTTGTCCGTGTATTGCTGCTACCTCTGACCGGCGCCGCCCTGCTCGGCGCGTGCACTGAAGACGCCAAGGAGGACCCGAGCGCGGGCACCACGGGCGGCTCCACGGCGTCGTCCACGGGCGAAGACCAGCCGACGACGGCGGCGGACGCCTCGACGTCCGACGAGACCGGCGGCACCGAGGGCATGACCGACAGCGGCACGACGGGCAACACACCGACCACCGGCGAGGACCCGACCACCGGCGAGGACCCGGACACGACCACCGGCGAGCCCTCACCGTGGGACGGCGAGCCGCTGCCCGCGGCCGACGACGGCACCTGGACCTGGGTCGACTTCCCGGAGGCCAAGTGTCGCAACGGCAGCGAGACCGGCATCGGCGTGCGCTACGGCAGCGGCACCGGCGTGGCGATCTTCTTCGAGGGCGGCGGGGCCTGCTTCAACTCCTTCACCTGCGCCCAAAACCCCAGCAGCTACAGCGCCAGCAACTTCAACGGCTTCGCCGGCGGCAAGGGCAGCGAGGGCCTCTACGACAGCGACAACCCCGACAACCCGCTCGCCGACTGGACCTTCGTCTACATCCCCTATTGCACCGGCGACGTGCACGCGGGCGCCCGCCCCGACGGCAGCATCCCGGGCGTCGGCGGCACGCAGCAGTTCGTCGGCTACACCAACGTCGAGAAGTACCTCGAGCGCATCGTCCCCACCTTCATCGACGACACCGAGCACGTGCTCGTCACCGGCGTCAGCGCGGGCGGCTTCGGGGCCGCCTTCAACTACGACCGCATCGCCGACGCCTTCCCCGGCAAGAAGGTGACCCTGCTCGACGACTCCGGCCCGCCGATGTCCGACGCCTTCATGGTCCCCTGCCTGCAGGCCCTGTGGCGCGAGGCCTGGGGCCTCGACGACACCATGCCGGTCGACTGCGCCAACTGCTTCCCGGCCAACGGCGGCGGCATCGTCAACCTCGGGCGCTACCTCGGCGAAAAGCACGTCGGCCAGCACCTCGCCCTCATCTCCTCCCTCGGCGACAACACGATCCGCCTGTTCTTCGGCTTCGGCAACGACAACTGCACCGCCCTGCTGCCGAGCACCACCGTCGAGCGCTACACCATGGGCCTCCACGACCTGCGCGACAACTGGCTCGACAAGCCCGATGACACCTGGGGCACCTTCTACCTGGCCGGCGAGCAGCACACCTGGATCGCCAACGGCAGCTACATGTCCGCCTCCACCGACGGCGTCAAGCTCGTCGACTGGATCCGCGACCTCCTCGACGGCAGCGTCGCCAACGTCGAACCCTGAGCCCTCGTCGCCCCACGCGGGCCACACGCCGCGCAGCCGTGCAGCCGCGCGCGGCTCTGTTCGTTTCGGCGCGCGCACAGCGCCGTACCATCGGTTCCGAGGATCCCCTTGGAGAAATCAAGAACAAATTACTATAAATTTTTTATAGTAATTTGTCTCTCGCGCTCGATTTTAAGCTCACCTTGCAAATTACTATAAATTTTTTATAGTAATTTGTATGGTCTCGAGAACTGTAGCCGAGCCAAAACAGGATCTGCTCATGGAGATAATCCAAGAGCAACACGGTTTTTTCACCAATCGTCAGGCCGAGGAGGCCGGGGTTTCGCCCGCGGCCCTCGCCTACCACGTGCGCACTGGACGCTACCGACGGCTCTTTCGCGGAGTCTACCGACTGGCCTACTTCCCCGCGGGCGAGCATGAGGATCTGCTGGTCCTCTGGCTCGCGACGGATAGGGAGGGCGTCTTCTCCCACGAGACTGCCCTGGCCCTCCACCGGCTCTCCGACGCGCTTCCTGCTCGCGCACACGTCTCGCTGCCGCCCGCGTGGAAACGGCGCCACGCACTCCCTGACCTGGCGGTGCGGCACTACGCGCTCATCGGCGAGGGAGAACGAGCCTGGCTCGGTCCGCTGCCGGTGACATCCCCTGCCCGGACCTTGCGCGACTGCATCGCCGTGCACACGTCACCCGAGCTCGTCGCCCAGGCGTTCAAGCAGGCAGTCGCCCGCGGTCTGCTTGCCCCGCAGACCGCCGAGCAGATCCGTATTGATGCGCCCCAACTTTATCGAGGTGCAATGCAATGACACGGACCTATAAGACTCCCGAGAGCTTCAAGACCGCCTTGGAGCAGCGCCTTCGGGCCCGCGCCACTAAACTAAGGACAACGATCGTACGTGAACGAACGCTCCTGGTATTCGACCGCATGCTCGCGCGGGTTGGCCAGGAGTTCGGCGACTGCGCGACGTTAAAAGGGGGCTTCGCCCTCGAGCTGCGGCTGGCCCGCGCGCGCGCCACGAACGATGTCGACCTGCACCTGATGGGCTCACCCGCGGACGTGCTGCAGCGCCTGCAAGCGGCCGGGCGACTGGATCTCGGCGACTATATGCGATACGAGACCGTCATCGATCCCGAGCACCCGCACATCACGGGTGCGGGCGTGCAGTACGGCGGCCATCGCTTCTGGGCGGAGTGCCAGATCGCCGGCAAGCTCTTCGCCAACCGCTTCGGCATCGATATCGCCTTCGGCGGCCCAATCTTCGGCGAACTCGAGACGATCACGGCTGACGACATCCTCGACTTCATCGGCGTGCCGCCACCAAGCATCCGCGTCTATCCCATCGAGACCCACCTCGCCGAGAAGCTACACGCGTACACGATGCCCCGTGATGATCTCCACCCCAATTCGAGGGTCAAGGATCTCCCGGACCTCGCGTTGCTCGCCACGACGGGACCATTGCGAGCCGACACCATCCGCGGCGCGCTGTCCCGGACTTTCAAGCACCGCGCCACGCACGGCGTGCCCCGCACCCTCCCAGATCCGCCGCCCGCGTGGGCTGACTCTTACGCCCACATCGCCCAGCAAGATGGCCTCCCATGGCCCACGCTCGCTACCGTCATGGACGCCGCCCGGCGCTTCCTCGATCCCGTGCTCAGCGCAGACGACTCGCTCGCATGGTCACCGCAAGACTGGACCTGGTCGCCTGTCCCCGCGCCGCCCTGACCGGCGGCAGACGATCGTCCTCGTCCACCCGCAAGCGGGCACGCTATCATCGCGCACCATGAGTGAAACACAGCCCCGCGTGACCATCTCCGTCGAGGCCGGAGTCGCCGACGTCCGCCTCAACCGCGCCGACAAGCGCAACGGCCTCGACCTCGCGATGTTCGAGGCGCTGGTCGAGGCCGGCAAGCAGGTCACCGCCGACCGCCGGGTGCGCGCCGTCGTGCTGTCCGGCGAGGGCAAGGCCTTCTGCGCCGGACTCGACTGGGCCGCCTTCCTCGCCAGCGGCCTCGAGGTCGGCGGCAAGCTGCTCGAGCGCGGCGCCGAGTCGCCGGCCAACCTCGCCCAGCGCGCCTGCTGGATCTGGTCCGAGGTGCCGGTCCCGGTGATCGCCGCGATCCACGGCGTCGCGTTCGGCGGCGGCCTCCAGCTCGCCCTCGCCTGCGACATCCGCGTGGCCGCGCCCGACGCCCAGCTCGCGGTCATGGAGATCCGCTACGGCCTGATCCCCGACATGAGCGCCTCCAAGACCCTGCTGCAGCTGGTCCGCTCCGACGTCGCCCGCGAGCTCATGTACACCGGGCGCACCGTGTCCGGTGAGGAGGCCGCGCGGCTCGGCCTGGTCACCCAGCTCGCCGCCGACCCGCTGGAGACCGCCCGCCAGCTCGCGCGCACGATCGCCGCCCAGTCACCGCATGCGATCCGCGCCGCCAAGGCGCTCTGCAACGCCGCACCCGGCCTCGACACCGCCGCCGCCTTCGCCCACGAGACAGCCCTGCAGCTGCCTCTGCTCGGCTCCGCCAACCAGCTCGAGGCCGTGCGGTGCTCACCCGCCGCGCCCCCGACTTCTCGGACCCCGAATGAACGACCGCCCCGCCCTGGGCCCCGAAACGGCCCAATGGCGAGGCGGTGAAGGCGGTCCAGCCGCTCAGCTCAGGCCAGGAACCTGAAGTACAGGTAGACGTGCGCGATGGCGACGCTGCCGAGCATCAGCGGGAACGCCAGCTTGAGGTAGGTCATGAACTTGAAGGGCACGCCGCCGCGCTCGGCGAGGCCGGCGACGGTGAGGTTGGCGCTGGCGCCGACCAGGGTCCCGTTGCCGCCGAGGCACGCGCCGAGCGACAGGGCCCACCACAGCGGCATCAGCCCCTCGGGTCCGCCCATCGTCGGCGCCATGTTCTTGATCATCGGGATCATCGTCGCCACGAAGGGGATGTTGTCGATGATCGCCGACAGGATCGCCGACGACCACAGGATCACCAGCGCCGTCACGGTCGGGTCACCCGCCGTCACGTCCATCAGGCCGTGCGCCATGATGTCCAGCAGCCCGGCGTGCTCGACGCCGGCGACGACCATGAACAGGCCGACGAAGAAGAAGATCGTGATCCACTCGACCTCGCCGAACACCTCGTGCACGTGGTGCGACTGGGCCTCCGCGTGATGATCGCGGATATAGAGGTACATCAGCGCCGCGGCCCCGAACATCGCCACGGTGCCCGGCTCGAGGCCGGTCGCCCGCGCCGTCATGAAGCCGGTGATCACCAGCCCCAGCACCGCCAGCGACTGCCACAGCAGCGTGTGGTCGGTGATCGCGTCCGCCGGGCGATACGCGAGCACCCGCGCCCGCGCCTCGTCGCTCGCGTGCATCTTCCGGCCCCAGATCAGGTGGGTCGCCACCAGCTGCAGCCCCATGATCACGACCACCACCGGGCCCAGGTTGACCACGAAGTCATTGAAGGCCAGCCCCGTCGCCGAGCCGATCAGGATGTTCGGCGGGTCGCCGATCAGGGTCGAGGTCCCGCCGATGTTCGAGGCGAAGATCTCCGCGAACAGGAAGGGGTATGCGCTGACCTCGAGCTCGCGCGCCACCATCAGCGTCACCGGCGTCACCAGCAGCACCGTCGTCACGTTGTCGAGCAGCGCCGACAGCACCGCCGTCACCACCGACAACATGATCATCAGCTTCCACGGCACGCCCTGGGCCCGCCGCGCCGACCAGAACGCGACATACTGGAACACGCCGCTCTTGCGGGTGAGATTGACGAGGATCATCATCCCCGTCAGCAGCGCGATGGTATTGAAGTCGACCCCGCGGATCGCCGCCTCCTGATTGAGCACACCCAGCGAGATCATCAGCCCCGCGCCGAGCAGCGCCACGACCGCCCGATTCACCTTCTCGGTCATGATGACCGCATAAGTCATGAGCAGGAGCGCCGTCGACACCCACAGCGGGTCGAGGCCGAAGATCACATGGGTTTCATCGGGCATGAAAAAGCTGTCCGCGAGGGTCTGCGAGGAAATGGTGCAAGAAGTTGATCGCTGGAAGGAACGAGTTCGCCGTACTCGTCCGTGCGACCGATTCGGCGCGCGGGACTTACCGCAGGCGCTCCAGGCTTGCCAAGCGCCGGGATGTGAGTTTTGAACGCGGTTCTACCCGCACTCGCGCCCCACTCGCCCTTCACCCGCGCTTCACCCGTCGTGGAGAGATAAGCACAGCCCGCCATCCCTTGCCAAGACGACGGCGCGCGCGCACCTGCGACATGCTCGCGCCGCACCCGCCGCTCATATCATCGAGCGGGCTGGTTTTTTCAAAACTACGATGAAATGAATGTGCTGAAGCTGACCGGGAGGTCTTCGATATCTACGGTGCGAGCCCGGGTTGGTCCTTCTCCCACATCCCTCTACCTCCTTCGCGCGCCTTCAAGCGAGCCCGACCGCTCACCCTTCCGCGCTCGGAGCGCAGCGATCGTTCGCCGGCCGGCGATCACTGCGCTGTCCATGCGACTTACAGCGACGCTCGCGCCCGTCCTCACCCCCGACGCCGACGGCTTTTACCACCCGGTCGACGAGGATCAGGTCGCGGCGCTGATCCGCATGGCCCGCGACCGCGGCCTGCAGGTGCGCGTGCGCGGCTCGGCCCACTCCGAGGCCGCCGCGATCTTCAGCGACGCCAAGCTGCGCGGGGCCGGCGAGGCGGTCGACCTCGTGCTCGACCTGCTCGACGGGATCCGCTTCGACGAGCGGCGCCTGCAGGTCAGCGTCGCCGCCGGTTGTCGCTTCGGACATGACCCCCGAGACAGATCCGGCCGAGCCACCGAGGCGCGCGGCCTGTGCGCGCAGCTCGAGGCCCGCGGCTGGGCGCTGCCGGTCCTGGCCGGCGTGTCCCACCAGACGATCGCCGGCTTCTTCGCCACCGGCTCGTGCGGCGGCTCGCTGCAGCACGCGCTCGACCAGGCGATCGTCGGCCTGCGCCTGATCGACGGCACCGGCCTCCTGCATGTGCTCACCCCCGCGACCACCCCCGCGCTGTTCGCCGCCGCCGGCGTCTCGCTCGGCCTGCTCGGCATCGTCGTCGGCGTCACCCTCCAGTGCGAGCCGCGCTACGACATCATCGGCGAGGAGGCGATCACGACCCGCAGCGACGCGGCCGTCGACCTGTTCGCCGAGGACGGCCCGCGCTGCCTCGCCGAATTCCTGCGCGCGCACGCCTACGCGCGCCTGCTGTGGTGGCCGCAGCCCGGCGTCGACAAGCTGGTGGTGTGGACGGCCAGGCGCGCGCCCGGCGAGCCCGGCGAGCCCGAGCCCTACCAGGCGTTCCCGCGGGTGCTGGGTTCGGACGTTGTGGTGCAGCGGTTCGCGGGGCTCGGCATGCGCGGCCTCGACCTCTGGCACACCGCGGCCCAGGCCCTGCCGCGGCCGCTGCGGGCCGCCACCGACCCGCTGCGCGGCGCGCTGGTCAACGCCTTCGTGCCGAGCGACCCCGCCGGGCCCCAGCAATTTCGCGACGTCTGGTGGCGCGGCCTGCCGATGGACAACCAGATCGACGAGCGGGTGATGCCGGTCGACTTCGTCGAGGTGTGGCTCCCGATCTCCCGCGCCGCCGAGGCGATGCGGCGCCTGCGGGCGCTCCACGAAGCGACCGGCTGGGACCTCGCCGTCAACGCACCGATCGAGGTCTACGCCGGCGCCGACAGCCGCTTCTGGCTCAGCCCCGGCCGCGGCGGCGACCGGGTCCGCATCAATGTGTTCTGGCCGCGCTTCAACCGCGAGGACCCGCGCGCCGGCAGCTTCGCCGCCCACGTCGCCTGCCTCGCCGACCTCGGCGCCCGCTTCCACTGGGCCAAGCACGTGCCCGCCGGCTTCGGCCCGGCCCAGGCCCGCGCCGCCTACCCCGAATGGCAGGACTTCCTGCGCCTGCGCGCCGCCCTCGACCCCGACCAATTGTTCCTCACCGCGCGCTGGCGCCACATCACCGGGGTCGCCCCCGCCGGCGCCGCCGGTCGCCCCTGCCG
>NZ_JACCSO010000036.1 GCF_013812955.1 Nannocystis sp.
AGGTGAAAGCCGTGGCCGGCGTCGCCGAAGCGCGCCTGCATCTTCATGCGGATCGCCCCGGGGATCCCGTCGTTGCCGATCGCCGAATCGCCGTAGTGCAGCACCCGCGTGATCGCTCCCGCATAGCCGAGTTCGCTCGCCGCCAGCGCCGCATAGAACGGATCCAGGGTCTCCGGGTCCTCGAGCTGCATTTCGACCCGATCGGCGTCCTCGGCGTGGCCCGGATATGCCGGCAGCCGCTCGCCCTCCGCCACCGGCTCGCGCACCTGCTTGTCGACGAAGGGCTCCGCCTTGTCCTCGGCCGCGACCTCGGCGCGCGCCTGCTCCTCCACCGCCGCGATCTCGACCTGCTTCTCCTCGACCCGCGCGCCCTCGCCGAGCAACTCGCGCCCGATCAGGTTCCAGAACGGCACATAGTCCGAGCCCGGCTTCCACGGCTGCATCCAGTACAGCTCCGGCACCACGTAGGTCGTGCAGATCGCCATCACCAGCGTCGCCATCGCCATGACCGCCTGGCGGAAGGTCCGGGGCGGATAGTGCCCGCCCGACTCGGACGCGCCGCGCAGGTCGACGCGATAGCGCCGCTCCTCGCCGTCGAGCAGGCCTTCGGTGTGGCCGTCTGGGTCGTGGTCGGGCTGGGTCATCCGGGTCATACGTGACTAAAAGCTGAAGTAGATGTTGGGCCGCGGCCCGTTGGCCAGCAACATGTGGACCGCGAGCGCCATCGCGGCGAACAGCAGCCCGATCACGACCCCGGGCAGCCGGCGAAACAGCGCGTAGCCCTGGATCTCGACCCAGCGCTTCGGCGTCAAGATGTGGAACATGATGCCGCCGGCCAGCGCCGCCCACAGCCACGGCGTCAGCAGCCCCGGCCGTATCCCGTGGGTGTCCATACGCAGCAGCCCGCTGATCATCGAGCGGCTGGTGTCGAGGTCGTCGGCGCGGAAGAACACCCGCGACAGCACAGTGAAGTGAAAGGTCAGCGCGATGTGCACGGCCGCGTTGAGCCGCGTGCCGGTATCGGGCAGCCAGGCCACCAGCAGGAACATCGCCGCCGCGAAGCCCGCCAGACCCAGCGAGCTGCCGGTGTCCAGCCTCAACACCTCGGCGCCGAGCCCGAACACCGCCGCCGCCAGCAGCATCAGACCGACCACCCAGGGCGCGCTGCGAGCCACCGTGAGCGGGCCGCGCGCGCGCTCGCGGTTCCAGCGGTTGAACAGCATCGCCAGCGCGTGCACGTTGCTGTAGATGACGAAGTTCCAGCTGGCCCCGTGCCACATGCCGACCAGGAACATCGTCAGCCAGAGGTTGAAGTAGGCGCGCCTGGGCGAGCCGCGGCTGCCCCCCAGGGGGAAGAACACGTAGTCGCGCAGCCAGGTCGACAGCGTCATGTGCCAGCGGCGCCAGAACTCGCCGAGGTTCTTGGCCTGGTACGGTCGGTCGAAGTTCTCGGGCAGCTGGTAGCCGAGCAGCAGGGCGACCCCGATGGCGATGTCGGAGTAGCCGCTGAAGTCGGCGTAGAGCTGGAGCGTGAACGCGTAGAGCGCGAGCAGGATCTCGAGCGAGGTGTAGGTGTCCGGCGCGCTGAACACCGCATCGGTGAACTGCTGGGCGATCCAGTCGCCGAGCACCACCTTCTTGAGCACCCCGCAGATGATGCGATACATCCCGCGGCTCATGTTCTCGGCCGACAGCCGGGGCGGGCGGTGCAGCTGCGGCAAGAACTCGTGCGCGCGCACGATCGGCCCCGCGACCAGCTGCGGGAAGAACACCACGAACAGCGAGAAGCGCCGCAGCGACGGCTCCGGCGTCAGCCGCCGGCGCCACACGTCGATCGTGTAGCTGAGCGTCTGGAACGTGTAGAAGCTGATCCCGATCGGCAGCAGCAGCTGCAGGTGCGGGACCACGACCTCCACGCCGAGCGCCCCCGCGATGTCCGCGAAGGCCCCGAGCAGGAAGTTGGTGTACTTGAAGTAGGCGAGCAGCCCGAGGTTGCTGATCAGGCTGACCGCCAGCCAGGCGTTGCGCGCCCGCCTGGCGCGGGCCATCGCGGCCGCGTCGTCGCCCTCGAAGGCCGCCCGGTTGGCCGCGATCCGGTGCGAGCACACGTAGTCGAGCACCGTCGACAGCAGCAGCAGCCCGACGTAGTACCAGGGCGCCGGCAGCGGATCCCTCGCCCCCGCCATATAGAAGAAGTAACTGGCCGCGATCAGCACCAGCACCCGCACCGTGGGCACATGCGCGAGCGCCCACGTCAGCAGGAGGACCGGGATGATGAAGAGCAGGAAGTCGAAGCTGGCGAAGAGCATCGCGCGCCGGGGGGCCGGGAAGACGCTACCCAGGCCTGGCCCTGAACGCGAATCTTCGGCGCAAAACTCCCGCCTGAGCCCGCCGGACCGCTGGCCGGCCCGGGCCGCCTCCGCCCGCCGCCCGTCGCCTCCCGCCCGCTTCCCCCTGGCGCCACCTCCGCGGTCGCTGACCCCCAACCGCCCCGGAAATTGGCCCACGCGACGCTCGCGCGGTTACCCTGGAGGAAGATGCGTCGCCCTCTCGCGCCCCTGCCCCTGTGCTGCGTTGCCCTCTTGACCCTCGCCTGTGATGGCCGGCGCCCGCACGCCGGTCGCGCCGCGCCCGCCTCGAACTCTGGCGAAGCGGCGGCCGTGAGCGAGGCGTCGAAGCCGTTCCGCGAGCAGCAGATCGCCCCCGAGGCGGTGCACCCGTTCTCGGCCCGCGACCTGCTGGCCCTCGATCGAGTCGGCGACCCGCAGGTCAGCCCTGACGGCAAGCGCGTCCTCTACACGCTGCGCAAGACGGACCTCGAGCATAACCGCGGCCGCAAGGACCTGTGGGTGGTCGGCCTCGACGGCAAGGCGCCGATCCAGCTGACCTCACATCCGGACAACGAGGACAGCCCGCGCTGGCTGCCGGGCAGCCACCAGCTGCTGTTCCTCGCCAAGCACGAGGGCAAGCAGCAGGTCTGGCGCACCGCGATCGACGGCACCCCGCCGGCCGTCGTCACCCGCTTCCCGCTCGACGTCGCCAGCTACGCCGTCAGCCCCGACGGCCATTACCTCGCCTTCTCCGCCGACGTCTTCCCCGACTGCGAGCCCCAGAAGATCCTCGCCTGCACCGCCGATCGCCTCGAGCAGCGCAAGGGCGCCAGCTCCGGCCAGCTGCACACCCGCCTGTTCGTCCGCCACTGGGACACCTGGAAGGACGGCCGCCGCAGCCACCTCTTCGTCTGGCCGCTCGACGGCAGCCGCGCCCCCGTCGACATCACCCACGCCCTCGACGCCGACGTGCCCAGCAAGCCCTTCGGCGACAGCGACGAGTACACCTTCACCCCCGACGGCCAGCAGCTGGTGTTCTCCGCCCGCGAGGCCGGCACCAGCGAGCCCTGGTCGACCAACTTCGACCTCTTCGTCGCACCGATCGACGGCTCCGCCCCGCCGCGTAACCTCACCCCCGACAACCCCGCCTGGGACACCACCCCGGTATTCTCACCGGACGGCAAGACCCTCGCCTACCGCGCCATGAAGCGCCCCGGCTTCGAGGCCGACCGCTTCGGCGTCATGGTCAAGACCTGGCCCGAAGGCCAGGTCCGCGAGCTCGCGCCCGACTGGGACCGCTCCGCCGACGAGCTGCTGTTCTCGGCCGACAGCCAGCGCATCTTCCTCACCGCCCAGGAGCTCGGCCAGACCCGCCTGTTCGCGCTCGAGCTCAGCGGCGGCCCGCCGGACGCGATCGTCGACGACGGCGCCGTCTCCCACCTGCGCCGCGCGGGCGACCGGGTGGTGTTCCTGCACAACAGCCTCTCGGGCCCCGACGAGATCGCCAGCGTCGACCTCAGCGGCGGCGACCTGCGCAAGCACACCGGCGTCAACGACCAGAAGCTCTCGCGCGCGCGCATGGGTGAGGCCGAGCGCTTCGAGTTCATCGGCGCCGGCAACGACACCGTGCGCGGGCTGGTGGTCAAGCCCGTCGACTTCGACCCGGCCAAGAAGTACCCGATCGCCTTCCTGATCCACGGCGGCCCGCAGGGCTCGTTCGGCAACCGCTGGAGCTTCCGCTGGAACCCGCAGGTCTACGCCGGCGCCGGCTACGGCGTGGTGATGATCGACTTCCACGGCTCGACCGGCTACGGCCAGAGCTTCACCGACGCGATCCGCGACGACTGGGGCGGCAAGCCGCTCGCCGACCTCAAGGCTGGCCTCGCCGCCGCCATCAGCCAGCACCCCTGGCTCGACCAGGACCGCGCCTGCGCGCTCGGGGCCTCCTACGGCGGCTTCATGGTCAACTGGATCGCCAGCCAGTGGAAAGACGGCTTCAAGTGCCTCGTCAACCATGACGGCGTGTTCGACAACCGCATGATGTACTACGCCACCGAGGAGCTGTGGTTCTCCGAGTGGGAGCACATGGGCACCTACTTCGAGCACCAGGCCCGGCACGAGCTGCACAACCCCGTCGCCCACGTCGACAGCTGGACCCTGCCGATGCTCGTCATCCACGGCAGCCTCGACTATCGCATCCCCGAGACCCAGGGCATCGCCACCTTCACCGCCCTCCAGCGCCGCCAGATCCCGAGCCAACTGCTGGTATTCCCCGACGAGAACCACTGGGTGCTCAAGCCCGCCAACAGCCTGCTGTGGCACGACACCGTGCTCGGCTGGCTCAACACCTGGCTGCGCGCCGGCAGCTGACCGCAGCCAGCTGCGAGCAGCCGGCTCCGGTCACAGGATGCTGGACGAGCAGGCGCCGAGCGCCGCCATGTCCTTGGCGGCCAGCGCACAGTCGACCTCCGCGCGCGTGCCCTGCTCGGTGCAGGCCTCGAGCACGTCGCCGCGGACCTCCTCGAGGATCTCCTCGACCGCGATCGACTGGTCGCCGGCGTCGGCCATGGCGAGCTTCTCGAAGTGCACGAACAGCTTGGTGCAGGTCTCGAGCTCGAGGCCGTCGCCGTGCTTCTTCGCGTGCAGCGCCTGCTCGGCCTCCTTCTCGGCGTCCTCGCAGAGCATCAGGGCCTCGAAGGTCTTGGCCCCGGTCACACACGCCGCGACCTCCGCGAAGATCTCCGGGCCGACGTGCACGCGCTGGTGCTCGATCGCGTGGATGCAGTCGAAGTCCGGCGGCGCCTTGTCGGCCATCAGCGCCGTCATGTGCGCGCACAGGACCTCGTTGCTCGGCCCCTTCTCCGCGTGGTGCGACAGGTCGGCGAGGTGCCCCTTGAGCGTCGCGTTCGTGATCTTGTCGGAGGTCTCGAGCGTCGACGCCGCCCGCGCCAGCACGCCCGACTTGTCGTGCGTGATGTCGATGTGGATCGCGTCCGGGTTCTTCGCGTCCGCGACCTTCGTCTCCACGACCTTCGTCTCCACGACCTTCTTATCGACCGCGGGGTCGCTCTTGCCTGTGCCCGAGCCGCAGCCCGCGAGCGCGCCGATGGAGAGGCTTACAACAAACAGTGCAGATTTGCGCATCGGCGACAACCTAACCCAGGTTCATGGCGGCGGTCGAGCCGCGGAGCGCCATCCGTGGCGTCGGGGTCTGGCGACCACACTCCACGAACGCGGGCCGATCGTGGACCGACGGCAGGCCCCGCCCGAGCCATGAACCGTGCAGATACCAGGCGCGGATCTGTTATCACGGTACATGTCCTGAAGGCCATATCATGGCGCGTATACGAGCATTCACAGCAGCGGCCACCACGCATTCAGACGGACCTGAAGCATAGAATGCTCGCCATGCTGTGCACACTATGTTCGCCGCGAAGCGTGCTCATCGGCCGCTGAAAACGGATCATGGACGGGGGCCTTCCAGGAGCAATCACCCATGTCCAACACTCGCAATATCCCCGATCGCCTCAACATCGACGACGCCGTCGTCGCATTCGTCGACCACCAGTCCGGCCTGGCCTCGCTCGCGCGCAGCGCCATGCCCGAGCTGCTCCGCAACAACGTGCTCGCGCTCGCCGACGCGGCCATGCTGTTTCGCCTGCCCGTCGTCCTGTCGACCAGCTTCGAGCAGGGTCCGAACGGCCCGCTGCACCCCGAGCTCGGCCGGCGCATCCGCGGCGCCGCCTACGTGCCGCGTCCGGGCGAGGTCAACGCCTTCGACAACCGGGACTTCGTCCAGGCGCTCAGGCAGACCGGCCGCCGGCAGCTGGTCATCTCCGGCCTCACGACGGACGTCTGCGTCACCCTCGCCACCCTCTCCGCCCTGAGGGAGGGCTACCAGGTGTTCGTCGTCAGCGACGCCTCGGCCGCCCTCACCCACGAGGCGCACGGGGTCGCCCTGATGCGCATGGCCGTCGCCGGGGCCCAGCTGGTCACCTGGTTCTCCGTGGTCGGCGAGATGATGCAGGACTGGCGGCGCGACCCGCAGGGGCTCGCCCAGCTGATCGCCGAGCACGTGGTCCCGTACCGTGACCTGATCGTCAGCTTCGAGGGCAAGCAGCAGCGGCAGTGATTCGGTTCGTGGCGTCGGACCACCGGCGTCAAACGCCAGCCCCGCGTCGCGTACGCCGCGCGGGGGAGCGTCGGGGCGGCGCGTCTTGTCGGTCCCGGCGTCGGCGCACTCGAGCGCGTAGGCCCACAGCGCGCCGCCCAGCCCGAGCGTGCCGGCGCCGGCGATCGTCGTCACGAAGCCGGCGTCCATCAGGTCCGTCTTCGCGGTCAGCCCGAGCTGGCGCACCGAGGCCCGCTTCGCCGCGACCCTCGGCTTCGCCGGCACCGGGTTATCCGGACCCCGTGGCTCCGGCCCGGTGACGACCGGCTCCGGCCCCGTCACCGCACCCTCATGCGAAACCGCGTCGGCGAGCGCCGGCGTCGCAGCGTGAACCGGGGCGTCGCAGCGTGAACCGGGGCGCCGCGCTGGTCATCCACGGCACGCACGCCGGGTTTATGCCCTGATCGGAGCGCCGTCACTCGGGCACGACGATGACGGCGGTCCCATAGGCCAGGATCTCCGCGGCCCCCGCCATCACCGTCGAGGTCGTGAGGCGCATGGCGATCACCGCGTTGGCGCCGAGCGCGAGGGCCTCGGCGCGCAGGCGATCGAGGGCCTGCTCGCGGCTCTGGGAGAGCATCGCGGTATACTGGGTGACCTCGCCGCCGACGAGGTGGCGCAGGCTCGCGAGGAAGTCCTGCCCGACGTTGCGGGTGCGCACCGTGTTGCCCCGAACCAGGCCGAGCAGGCGCTCGATACGATAGCCGGGCACAGACTCGGTGGTGACCACGAGCATGCCGCCGGCAGGGCGGTGGACGAGGTCAGCGGCGTGGAGGACGGCGGGGGTGCTGCTCATCGCTGAATATCCTTGTACGGGTCATGGCGGTGGTTGACGCGGATCCACGAAAAAACCAGCACGGCGAGCCCGACCAGCAGCAGGCTTGAGCCGACCATCGGGGCGACGTTCGCGGCGATCAGGCCGGCGACCACCATGGCGAGCCCGACGCTGCGTTCGAGCACGACGCCGGCCGAGCGCTCCACGCGGGCGACCGCATGATCGGCCTCGACCCGCGCGAGCCAGCCGCCGCCGAGCGTCGCCTGCCGCGACCGCGCCTCGATCACACTGCGCAGCTCGGGCTTGTCCGCCGCGTACAGCTCGAGCTCCTCGCCCTCGGCCTCGCTGAGCTCACCGCGAGTGATGCGATCCAGGAGCTCGGAGATCCGTCGCAGCTCGGGATCGTCGGACATCGGCCGGATGGTACACGCCGGGCGTGTCGCTGGTATATACGGCCCCGACGATGTCGCGCCCTCCTCACCCCTCCAGCCCGCCGAGCCCCGCCGTGACCGACGCACCGCCCCGCGCCGAGGTCTCGCCATGCCGCTGAGCGCCGAGGTGAGCATCCCGTCGCTCGTGCGCGTCAAGCCCGGCGCAGTGCGCCGCGCGGGCCTCTACCTGCGCCGCGCGGGCTTGCTGCGCGTGGCCGTCATGCAGAGCGAGGGGCTCCCTGCGGCGCTGCTCACCCCGCTCGAGTTGGGTCTGCGCGAGGCGACGATCTCGGTGCTCCAGCGGGTGGAGGTGAACGAGGCCAGCTTCGAGGCCGCCAGCGCCCTGCTCGCCGAGCTGCCGCCGGCGTGTCAAGCGGTGATCGGGTACGGCGGGGGCAAGGCCCTCGATACCGCGAAGTACGTCAGCCACCTCGCCCAGCTCCCCTTCCTCGCGGTGCCCACCTCGCTCGCCAACGACGGCTTCGCCAGCCCGCAGTCGAGCCTCACGCTCCGCGCCAAACGCCGCTCACTGCCCGCGCGTGTGCCCTTCGGCGTGGTGATCGACCCGGAGCTGTGCCTCGGCGCGCCGCTCTCGCTGTGGCACTCGGGCGTCGGCGAGCTGGCCTCCAAGGTGACGGCAGTGGCGGACTGGAAGCTCGCCTTTCATGCGCGCGGCACCCCCATCGACGACTACGCCGCCCTGCTCGCGGACACCGCGGTGCTGCCCTTCGCGGCTCACCCGGCGCGCGACGCCGAGGGCCTGCGCTTGCTCGCCACCGGGCTGATGCTGAGCTGCATGGCCATGGCGATGGCCGGCTGCTCGCGCCCGGCGAGCGGCAGCGAGCACCTCGTCTCGCACGCGCTGGACGGGCTCTCGG
>NZ_JACCSO010000038.1 GCF_013812955.1 Nannocystis sp.
TGTTCTCCTGGTCCTCCGGCGGCGGCTCCTCCTCCTCCGGCGGCTTGTCGGGCGCGTTGAGGTAGCCGACGAAGCGGTTCTCATCGGACATCTCGTCGAGGCTCAGCTCACCGGCCTCGTTGGGGATCAGGTGGGTGAGCACCAGCAGGCTGCCGATGACCGCGAACGAGGCCCCGTTGTAGAACCAGAACGGCTTGTCGGTGTCGCTGCCGCCCTTGATCACCGCACCCGGCGCGACCGAGTTCACGAAGAAGGTCAGGTCGTTGTACTTGACGCGACAGTTGGCGCCGGGGGGCAGCGGGAAGGTGTACGACGAGCCCGCCGAGCCGGCGCGGCCCGAACTCACCAGCTGGCCGAGCGGGATGCTCTGACCGTCGAAGGTGACCTCGCCCTGCATGTTCTGGGTGAAGTTCAGCGAGAACTCGTGGTCGCTGCCCCGCACCAGCGGGAACGCGGACCCGTCCGGCAGGCCCTGCGGCGGCACATGGAACGACGCGCCGTGGCTCTCGCCGATCGTGTAGCTGCGATTGACGTAGTCCCCGAGGCGCATCAGGCCCATGCCGAAGGGCACGAGGCCCAGCAGCGCGAGGCCCATGCCGAGGCCGGCGAGGCCGTTGCCGGGCTTGACCGGGCGCACGCCGCCGGTCTCGGTCGCCTCGGCGACCCCCTTCTGATAGCCCTCCCAGTCCTGCCCGACCTCGCTCATGAAGATGCCGGTGCCCGCGATCAGCATCAGCCCGCCGATCGCCAGCAGCACCGGGGCCTGCGAGCGCTTGTTCTTGAGCTGGCCGACGTGCTGCACGTCGAGCACGGTGTTGCCATACATCGCCACGACCTCGGCGACCCGCGAGCCGTTTTGGACCTCGAACTCGGCGGCGTCGATCTGGATCGGGGTGCGGTGCATCATCGGCGCGGCGGCGGCGGCCATCGGCGCGGCGACGGACGTCATCGGTGCCGCGACAGCGGCCGGGGTCGATGCGACCACCGCGGCCTGCTGCACAAAACCGACCTCGAGCCGGTACGGTCCGAAGGTCAGCACGTCCCCGTCGCCCAGCATCGCGTTCTTGTCGATACGGCCGCCGTTGAGCGTCGTGCCGGTCGCGCTGCCCAGGTCGATGACCCGCACCTCATGACCCGACACCTCGATCACCGCATGCATGCGCGCGACGGCCTCATCATCGAGACATACGTGGCTGCTCTTCAGCTTGCCGATCTTGATGACATCCTGGGAGAGAGTCTGGGTGTCGACGAGTTGGTCGCCGTAAAAAACCTTGATCGCGAGGGTCTTGGTCGACATGGGTCGGGTCCTTGGGCCAGTGAGGCCAGCGGGTTACAAAGCCCCAGACATCGACCAGGCCGTGGGGTTCCCGATCGCTGAAGAGATCGTTGCGATCTTTCGTGTGCGCCAAAAAAGGCCCGATGGCCGAGCACATCACGTCGCGAATCAGCGCCCACACCGCTATGCTCGCGCGGTGCTCTCAAGCCGCGCGCTGCAGGTCTTCATCATCGCGCTGCTGCTGGCCGGCATTCCGGGGCTGCTCGGATACTTCGGCGCCTGGGCCTGGTGGTTCGACCTCGCCGCGCATTTTCGTCTGCAGTACGCGGCCGCGCTGCTGCTCGCGCTCGGCCTCGCCGCGGCCGCCCGTCGCTGGCGGCTCGCGCTCGCGGCGGCGCTGCTGCTGGCGCCAAACCTCGTGACGATCGCGCAGCTCATGATGGCCCGCTCGCCCGAAGTCGACGGCCCCCCGCTGCACCTGGCCCACTTCAACCTGCTGACGAGCAACCGCCAGCACGCCGAGGTCTCCGCCTGGATCGCGGGCAGCGGCGCGGCGCTCGTATCATTACAGGAGGTCGACGAGCGCTGGGCCGCCGTGCTCGCCGACGTGCCCGGTTATCACCTGGTCCACGCGATGCCACGCGCCGACAACTTCGGCCTCGCGCTGCTGGCCCGCGACGACGCGACATCGCTCGTGGGCGCCGTGCACTCGCTCAAGCTCGCGGGCATGCCGGCCCTCGCGCTGGAGCTGCACCACGCCGAGCGGCCGCTCGCGCTCCTGAGCCTGCACACCCTGCCGCCGATGTCGCAACCTTATACAGAGACCCGCAATGCCCAGCTCGCCGCCGCCGCCACCTGGGCGCGGGCTCAGCGGGCCCGGGGCTTTGCCCCGGTGATCCTCGGCGACTTCAACGCGACGCCCTTCAGTATCGCGCTCGCCCCGCTGATCGCCGCCGACCTGCACGACTCGCTGGCCGCGGGCAACGTGTGGACGGCCGGCAGCTGGCCCGACCTGCCGTGGCCGCTGCGCATCGCCATCGACCATTGCTGGCACGACGCCCGGCTCGCCAGCAGCGCGCGCACGATCGGCCCGGCCCTCGGCTCGGACCACCGTCCTCTACGACTCGACCTCCGCTGGGCCCGCTGAGGATCGAAAAAACCTGTCCGAATGGACAGGTCGCTTATATCGGCCCCGGCGAACCGCGAGCCCGACGCTGCTCAGTCGATGCCGAGCAATTCGACCTCGAACATCAGGGTCGCGTTCGGAGGGATGACACCCCGGATGCCGCGCCGGCCGTAGCCGAGCTCCGGGGGGATCGTCAGACGGCGCTTGCCACCGACCTGCATGCCGGTCACGCCGTCGTCCCAGCCGAGGATGACCTCGCCGGCGCCGAGCGTGAAGGCGAAGGGCTGGCCGCGGTCGAGCGAGCTGTCGAACTTCTTCCCGTCCGTCAGCCAGCCGGTGTAATGCACCGAGACCCGCTGACCGCGGCGCACCGGGTCACCGTTGCCCGCGGCGAGCTCATCGATCTTGAGCGCTTCGGTCATGGGACCTCGGCGCCCGCCGCTTGCTGGATCGTCTCGTCGTTGTCCTTCAGGTCGCTGAAGAAGCCGACCTTGTTCTTCACGTATTTATAGATGTCGGTGCCGAGCTTGATGCCGAAGCCGGTGATGATGGCGGAGACGAGTGTGCGCATGGCGCAAGCCTAGCAGGCGCCCGGCCAGATGCCGCCGCACGCGCTACCAACCGCGGCCGTAGCCGCGCCCAGCGCTTCAGCCCGCCGCGAGCCCCTGGTATGGCGTGGAGCTCGCTCGTGCTCATCCGGGGATCGCGCAGACCCCGACATCGTCGAGCCCCGGCGGGGCCGAACCCTCGACGAAGAAGGCCACGCACTCCTCACCATTCTGGCAGGGCTGCGCGCCGCCCGAGACCGGACAGTACGGCGTGCAGCAGCCCGACTCGGCGCCGCAGCCGACGACCGCGTCCGGAGCCGCGCAAAAGGTCCCCTTCTGACACTGGTTGACGAAGTTGCACGTCGAGCCGACCATGCCCTCGCCGGGCATCACGCTCTCTTTGAAGCACACGAAGGTATCGCCGGCCGAGCTGTAACAGGCCTGGCCTTCGGGACAGTCCTGGACCAGCGGGTCACAGGAGTCGAGGCAGATCGGCAGCGAGCCGTCGTTGTAGACCACGCACTTGGCGTCGCTGTTGGGGCAGGCGCTGTTGCCGTCGCAGAACGCGACGCAGGCGCCGCCCAGGCCCTCGTCGTCGGTCAGCAGACAAATGAGCCCGACGTCGCAATTGTCGAGGCCGGTGTACTTGCCGCCCTCAATGTCGCAGGGGTCGCCGGCCTGACCGTCGCCGGTCTTCGGCACGCAGATATTGATGCCCCAGGGATCTCCGGGCGCGTCCGACACCGCGCTGCACTTCTGGTCGACGGGACAGTCCTGAACCAGCGGGTCACATTGACCGGACACACCCCCGTCGGGGTTTTGCAGGAAAGAGCCGGTGTCGTCGGTCGCGGTGGCCGGCCCCGAGGGGTCGACCGTGCTCGTGCCCGGCTGCGAGGCGCTGGACGGGTCGGTCGCGCTCGCGGCTTCGGTCGCGCTCGCGGGATCGGTCGCGCTGGCCGGAGATCCCGTGTTCTCGGCGGATTCCCCGCCAGTCGGATCGGTCGCACTCACCGCCGAGCCCTCGCCGGATGGTTTATCGCTACAGGCTGTCAGCCACAGGCCAAGCAAGATGATCGAGGGCGAACGAAACACGCGCATGAACCGGTCCTCCAGCGCCGCACCCTAACAAAGATCACGCCGTCCTGCGCGCCGTCGATGAAACCTTTGACGACGGTGCTCACAGGCCGAGACGGCCGAGCGCCGAGCGGGCCGCGTCCAGCTCCTCGCGCACCGGCCCCGGCGTCCGGGGGTCCAACGCCGCCGCGTCCAGCTCGCCCCGCAGCGGCGTCCAGTACAACCGGGCCCTCTCGTCGAGGGCCACCGCGGCGGGCGTCAAGCGCTGCGCCGCGTCTCGCAGCGCCGCCGCCTCGTCCAGCGAGAAGCTCGACCGGACCGGCGTCGCCTCGAGCGCTCCGGTGAGATCCGCGATCGGCAAGGCGGCGAGCACGGCCGGCGCCGGCGCTTGCGCTGCCCCCTCCGCGGCCCCCCCAAACGACTGCAGAAGCACCGCCACGACCACCCCGAGCGCCGCCGAGGCGAGCAGCGAGGGCCACTGACGCCAGCGCGAGCGCGGCAGCTGGCGCCGGTCACCGAGGCGCCGCTCACCGCTCGTCGGGAGCTGGTTCGGTCCGGGCTGGCGGCGGTCCTTGCGGACCAAACGTCGTTCGACAGAGGTCTGCGGTTGCATGCGCATCGACAGGGTCGCCCCGTCACGGACGGGCAGCAAGTTTTGGGCGCCAGGCGGGTCCTGGACGCTGTCCAAAAGCTTGACCTGCGCAAATTGTTTGTATACACCCGTTCAGTGTCGAAGAGCGCATTCGACGCAGCATCTCGGAGGCCCCCGCCGTGAAACCTACATTGACCCACCGTCAGCAGCAAGCGCTCGACTTCATCAGCTCCTGCCTGGAGGAGAACGGCTACCCGCCGACGCTCCGCGAGATCGGGGAGCACATGGGCATCAAGTCGACCAACGGCGTCAACGACCACCTCAAGGCGCTGGAGCGTAAGGGCTATCTCTTGCGCGAGGAGCTCAAGAGCCGGGCGCTGCGGCCGGTCGACGCCCCCGAGAGCGCGCGCAAGATCGAGGTCCCGATCCTCGGCCGCGTGGCCGCCGGTCAGCCGATCCTCGCCGAAGAGAACGTGATCGACCGCATCAACGTCGACCGCTTCTTCCTCGGCGCCTACCCGTCGCGCGAGGTGTTCGGGCTGGTCGTGCAGGGCGAGAGCATGATCGAGGACGGCATCTTCGACGGCGACTACGTGTTCGTGCGCCGCCAGGCCACCGCCGAGCGCGGAGAGATCGTCGTCGCCATGATCGAGGGCGAGGTGACCTGCAAACGCTACTACCTCGAGGGCGAGAAGATCCGCCTGCAGCCCGCCAACGCCGCGATGCAGCCGATCTACGTGCACCGCGCCGACGCCCGCAGCTTCGACATCCTCGGCCGCGTCGTCGGGGTCTACCGCAACCTGCACTGACCGCCGAGGCGATGACAAAGCCGCCATGACGGCTCCGAACGCCGCTCACGGCGCCCGGTCCATGTCACGACGCCGCCCGGTGCGCTCGCGCGTTCTCCGCTGACCGTGCCCGGATCGTCGCTCTTTGTGTCTGAAGGCCCCCGGGCGCGCCCGCCCGCGGGAGTTCCGCTACAGTGATGCCAGTGCCGCGGCCCAAGCGAGACCCGCCGCCCCTCGATGGGGCGTCGCCCCGTCGTCGGCGGGGTGCGGGACCGCTGGCGCTCGCTACCTGCCTGCTGATCTCCGGGGCCCTGAACTTCGCCGGCCTGCTCGGCAGCCTCGTGTTGCTCGACGGCGACGAGCACCAGGTGACCACGGTCGTCTCGATCAAGCAGGAGGTCTGCGTCGACGGCGAGACTCGCCGCCGCCGGTTGTTCGACGCCGCCCTCAGCGGAGAGCATGACCGACTGCTCGGCGGCATTCGCCAGTTGATCGTCGACGGCGAGTGCGAGCCGAAGCCGATGGTCGTCGCGCTGGTCGACGAGCCCCGTGAGGAGCGCGACCCGCTCGAGGACCTGACGCGCCCCGAGCCCGAGCCCGAGCCGCTGCGTCCCAAGCCGCGGCCGAAGGACCGCGAGAAGCCGCTGCCCACGCCGGAGCCCGAGCCCGAGAAGCCGCCCGAGCCCGAGAAGGAGAAGCCGCCCGAGCCCGAGCCCGAGCAGCCGCAGGAGAAGATCGACTTCGAGCTGCAGAACTTGAAGATGGTCGAGCAGCTCGAGGAGAAGGACGAGAAGGACGCCCCCAAGGACGTCCACTATCTGTCCAACATCAACCGCGACGTGACCGAGGAGACCCGCTCGGAGATCTCCAACTTGCACAAGGACGCCGACAAGGCCAAGGCCTCACAGCAGGAGCCGAGCAAGGACCCCGAGAAGGGCCACGCCGACGAGAACAAGATCGCCGAGCTGCAGGAGCAGAAGAGTCGGCTCGCGCAGGAGGCCCCGAAGGTCAAGGTCAGCCCGGTCGAGCAGCGCCCCGCCCAGAACGACCCCAACCCCAAGACCCTGCTGTCGATGCGCGAGCTGCCCAAGCGCGAGCACTCCGAGGAGATGCTCAAGAACGAGGCCCAGGCCAACGAGGCGATGGTCGGCGAGCTCTCGCCGGACCGCACTTCACGGTCCGCGGTCAATCCGCAGACGCGCACCCAGCAGGGCGCGACGCCGACGAAGGACAAGCAGCTCAAGTTCCGGCTCTCGAAGAACGACCTCGACGCGATGTTCGGCCGCGAGGTCGACGCCCAGAAGGCGATCATCAGCCAGCGCGAGTCGAAGAAGAAGGGGATCTGGGAGGAGCAGCGCGAGCGCTACCAGTCGCCGCTCGAGAACATGGTCCCGGAGGTGCGCCCCGGCAACCAGACGGCCCTGCGCTCGCGCAAGCACCCCTTCGCGCAGTTCATCGCCACGATGCACCGCACGATCCACGACAAGTGGGCCTACAACTTCCTCGAGCAGCTCGACACGATGGGCCGCGGCCACCCGCTCAACAAGGGCGACCTGTGGACCCGCGTCGAGATCGTGCTGCTCGGCGATGGCACCATCGACAAGGTCCGCACCGTCCGCTACTCCGGCAACCAGCAGTTCGACGGCGCCGCCCGCGAGGTCGTGTTCAACTCGGCCCCCTACCCCACCCCGCCGCGCGAGATCCTCAGCCCCAACGGCAAGGTCTACATCCACTGGGCCTTCCATCGCGACGAGCGCGCCTGCGGCACCTTCGGCGCCGAACCATTCATCCTCGACGGCGCCGGACAGGGCGAACGACCCGACCCCAACCGCGCCGTGCGGCCCGCCAGCTCCGAGTCCGAGGCGATGAGCAGCCGCAGGCTCGCCCGCCAGCTCGGCCCCGCCGGCGGTCCCGAGGGCCCCGCTCCGCCGCCGCACAAGCATGCGCCCGGCGAGGCACACAACCATCCGCCCCAGGGTGGTGGTGGCAACAGCCCGCCTCCGAGTGGCCCGCCTACTGGCGGCAACGGGGAGGAGGGCGGCGAGTACAGCTCGACGGCCGACCCGGCCGCGGCGAAGTCGGCCGAGGCGTGGTTGAAGTCATTTGCGACCGGCGACGCGAGCAAGCTGGCGAGTCGCTCGAGCCTGCCGTTTTACGTGGGCGACCGCATCGTCGCGCGCACCCGCGAGGAGCTGACCGGCGTGCTCACGGCGATGATCGAGGAGGCCCGCGGCGGCTCGCCGAGCGCGGTGGCCGTACACACCGCGGCCGGCCTGCGCAAGCTGTTCGGCAGCGTGCCCAGCGGCGTGATGGAGGGCCTCGGGCGCAACTACGGGGTCACCAAGATCGGCGGCGAGGTCTTCATCGTGCTGCTGGAGAAGCACTTCGGGACCTGGAAGGTCGTCGGCGTGGCAAGGTGATGTGAATGATTCGGCGAGCTGTGCGCGGCTGGGCTCGCGGCATGACCCGGCGCGAATGATCAGGCGCGAATGATCAGGCGCGAATGATCAGGCGCGGCGCCGCCCGGCCATGACGACGTCGCGCGGGCCCGGGAGGCGCCTGGACAGGTCCTCGCGCTTTCGGATAAAAGCCATCCCGTCATGGCCGATACCCATCTCGCACAAATGTTCTTCGACCGGGCACGCGCTGGCGGGTCCGGCACGGCGTACCTGGTCCGTCGCGGCCCGGCCTTCACGGCGATCAAGTGGAGCGAGGCAGCCGAGCGCGCGCAGGCGATCGCCTCCGGCGTGCTCACCGAGCTCCCGCTGGAGATGGGCACTTGCGTGACCATCATGGCCAACACCTGCCTCGACTGGATCCTCTGCGACTTCGCGCTGCTGTCGCTGGGCCTGTTGACGGTGCCGATCTACGTCAGCCTGCTGACCCCGGAGGTCGGCTACATCCACGCCGACACCCGGGCCGAGCTGCTGATCGTCGAGAACCGCGAGATGCTCGAGAAGGTCCGCGCCGCGCGCGAGGGCTTCAACTTCTACGACCAGGACTACGCGGCCACGACCATCAAGCTGCGCCGCTGCATCGTGCTCGACCCGACCGGCCTCGCCCCCGCGGACGACTGGGAGAGCCTCGCCCAGGTCGAGCAGCGTGGCCGCGCCGCGCTGGCCGACACCAGGGCCGAGCGCGAGCGGCGAATGAGCGCGATCAAGCGCAGCGACGTCGCGACCTACACATACACCTCGGGCACCACCGGCGAGCCCAAGGGCGTGATCCAGACCCACGACAACATGCTGTCGATCCTCGAGAACGTCGAGGACGCGCAGATCTTCACCGACCGCGCCAAGATCGGCGGGGCCTTCTTGTTCCTGCCGCTGGCGCACTCGTTCGGGCGTCTGGTCGAGTTCGGCGGGGCCTTCTACACCACCAAGGTGATCCTCTCGTCGGTGCCCACGGTCGCCGAGGACCTCGCGCTGACGCGACCCGGCTTCCTGCCGGCGGCGCCGCGGGTGTTCGAGCGCGTCTACGGCAAGATCATGACCGGCGTCGCCAACGGGTCGCCGATCAAGCAGCGACTCTTCCACTGGGCGATCGGCGTCGGCAAGCGGACGATCCCCTACCGCCAGCGCGCGCAGCCGCTGCCGCTCGCGCTCGGCCTCCAGCTCAAGCTCGCCGACAAGCTGGTGCTGTCGAAGATCCGCGCCAAGCTCGGCATGGACCGCATGCACGCGCTGCTGTCGGGCTCGGCCGCGCTCCCGCGCGAGGTCGCCGAGTTCTTCGCCAGCGCCGGCCTGGTGATCCTCGAGGCCTACGGCCTGACCGAGACCTGCCCCGGCCTGACCACCAACCGCTACGACAACTGGCGCATCGGCACCGTCGGCCCGGCGATCAAGGGCGTGCAGCTGACGTTGGCCGCCGACGGTGAGATCCTCGCCAAGGGCCCCAACGTCGTCAGCGGCTACCTGAACCGCCCCGAGGCCACCGCCGAGGCGTGGGACAGCGACGGCTGGTTTCACACCGGCGACATCGGCGAGCTCGACGCGGACGGCCACCTGCGCATCACCGACCGCAAGAAGGACCTGATCAAGACCAGCGGCGGCAAGTACGTCGCGCCGCAGAAGATCGAGGGCCTGCTCAAGACCAAGCCGATCCTCTCCGAGGCGGTGGTCATCGGCGACAATCGTAAGTACTGCGTCGTGCTCGTCACCGTCGACAAGGAGAAGCTCGCCGCCTGGTCGCAGCGCACCGGCAACCCGCCCGACCTGCACGGCCCCGCCGTCCAGAAGGAGATCCAGGGCTACGTCGACGAGGTCAACCGCGGCCTCGCCAGCTTCGAGAGCATCAAGTACTTCCGCGTGCTCGACGAGGAGTTCACCGTCGAGAACGGCATGCTCACCGCGTCGTTCAAGGTCAAGCGCAAGCAGGTCGCCACCCGCTACAAGGACCTCATCGACTCGATGTTCACCGGCAAGACGTCCGACAAGTCCGAGTAGCCGCGCGGCCCGTGGTGGCGCGGCACCGACCACTTCAGCGGGCCGCGCACGCTGCCGAGCTCGACGAAGGCGTCGTCCTGCATGATGACGAAGGGCCGCTCCTCGAACCGGAGCCGGCCCATTCCGTCATGTTGGAGGACGGCGAGGGCGCCCATGCCATAGCCCATCGGGCCGCGGGCGTAGTAGTGGGCCGACAGGGTGTTAGGGGAAGGCGCGGGGCTTGCCCGGGATGGCGAAGCACTCGGGGCCGTAGCCGGTGGTCACATCGGCGAACAGCTCACCGCCGGACTCGAGCTCCCGTTGTGAGTACCAGGCCCGCTTGCCGCGGCCGTCGACGATGTGGAAGTCGACGTCGTTGGCATCGGTCTCCCAGTTGAGGACGAAGCGCAGGGAGGGCTCGGTGGCGACGGGGATGCCGACGAACCTCTCTACAGCGAGCCCAGACAACGAACACGGCCCCAGGTTCCCGGACGACGGACCAGCCCCGGCGCTCACTCGCGCTCAGGGCGGTGGGAGCTCGGCGATGTCGGCGTGTGCGTCGCTCCACTCCTTGATACCGAGCAGGTCGAGCTTATAGTCGGCGTTGAGGCTCCACGGCCAGGCGCCGGCGTAGCCCTGGCTCTTCAGGGTGTCGAGGCGCGCGCCGGCGTTGTCGGAGATCACGAGCTCGCCGATGACGAGCGGGCGATCGAGCGCCAGGGATCCGTAGTCCTGGTCCATCGGCGAGAACTTGAGGGTGCCGTAGTCGGGGTGATTGTCGAAGCCCTGACCGTCCATCCACGAGTAGTAGTGCGCCTGATAGAAGTCGAGGTTCAGGGTCGGAAGGCCGTGCGCCACGGCGAAGTCGGGGGTCCAGGTCTTGACCCACTTGAGCGAGGCGGAGCCGAGAGTGACGTAGGCGTTGGTGTTGAGGTGGACGGCGTCGGCGATCGCGGTCGACAGCGCGTAGAAGTCCACCAGCGGGACGGCGTTGGCCTGACCATCGGGCTTGCCATCGGGGAGGTCGACGATCGACCACTCCGGCTCGTTCATGATCTCCCAGGCGAGGATCGTCGGCTCATTGGCATGAGCCTGCAGCAGCGGGATCACGACCTTCTCGACGAGGGCCGCGCGCTTGACCGGATCGGTGATCGTGTCACTGCGTCCGCCGATCTGGACCTGACCCTCCTGCTTGGCCCAAAACATCCAATGGAAGTCGAACAGCACCGGCACGAGGTACACACCTCGCGCCTTGGCGATCGTCACGGCGGCCTCGAAGTCCGCGAGCACGGACTCGCCGAGACCGCTCGGCGTCCCGGTGTTGTCGAAGGTGATGCCCGCGCGGCCATCGGTGAACACGAACCAGCGCACGACTTGCAGCCCGCCGTCGGCCATCTGCTGGAACTCGCCGCCGATCTCGTCGGGCTTCGTGTGCACGCCGTAGGTGCCCCAGGCATTGACGCCGAAGTCGCCGCCGTAGGACTTCCACGGGTAGTTCGCGCCGAGCAAAAAAGCGTCCTTGCCCCCGACCGGGATCAGCGAACCGGGCTGGACGTCGGGCGGGAGACCCGTGGTGCTGCCGCTCTCCGCGACGCCCGTGGTGCCGCCCTCGGTCAGCGAGTCGGTGCCCGGTTGCGTCGAGTTGCTGGTGCCGGGCCCGTCCGTGGCGGAGCCGTAGGTCGTGATCTCGCCGTTGCCGGTGGTCACGCCGCCGGTGGCCAACGACGTCTCGCTCGAGCCCGGGCTCCCTGTCACCGGGTCCTCGATGGTGTTGGAGCCGGAGCCCACGCCGGCGTCGACGGATGAACAGGCGAGAGGAGCGAGCGCGAGCAAAATTAAGCAGCAACGCATGCGACCATCAGACCAGAGCCCCTGCAGCCTCGCAACCCGGATGGCGAGCCGCTCGCCGCTGCTCGGCGCGGAAACGCGGCGCCCTGCCGAGTCAAGCCGGTCAAGCCCCATCAAGCCACATCATGCCGAGTCATGGCTCGACGGCACGATGCGAACCAGTGCGAACCAAAACAAACGGCCGCCCACGGGGGCGGCCGCTTGCGGGTTGCTCACGCGGTGGCGATCAGCCGCCGGTGAAGACGGTCGCGAACATGGCCTGAGCCTGGATCGTGCCGCCGACCTCGCCGCCGGCCTTGCCGAGCGCTGCGATGGCCTCCTGCATCGCCGGGATGACGCAGGCGATGCGGCCCTTCGGGATGCCGGCGAACAGGTCGCCGCTGACACCCGCCGACACGATGCCCTGCATCGAGGCGGTCAGGCTCACGAGCGGCGCCGGGTTGAACACGACCTCGCCGTCGATCTTGCCGTTGACCAGCGCCTCGAGCTTGGCGGCGCCCTGAAGGATGGCCGCGCCGCGGACCTTCAGCTCGCCGATGCGGGCCACGAACGCGGCCTGCGCCGAAACGTCACCCTGGAGCTTGGCGTTGAACTCGAACCCGATCTCGAGGCTCGGCGGGGTGCACTCGAGGCTCGCGTTGCCCTGGGCCGAGGCCGAGGCCTGGCAGTCCGCGGTGGCCTCGCAGTTGGCCGAGGCGCTCGGCGGGGTCGCCTCGCCCTTGCAGCCGCCGGAGCACTTGGCGTCGCAGCTGCCGCGGCACTCGGCCTCGGCGGTGCACGAGGCGCTACCCTGCTCGACGAGGCAGGTGCCGCTGCACTTGCCCTCGCACTTCGCGGCGGCCGCGAACTCGCAGGTGCCCTCGCAGTTGCCCTCGCAGCGGCCGTGGCACTGGCCGCTGTCGTCGCTGGCGGAGCACTTGGCGTCGCAGGCACCGTGGCAGGTGCCGTCGCAGCTGGCGGCGACATCCAACTCGCAGGCGCCCTCGCAGGAGCCTTCGCAGGCGATCGACGGGGCCTTGACGGCGCAGGACAGGGCGCCCTCGCAGCTGCCGGAGCAGCCGCCCTCGCACACGCCGGAGCACTCGACCGAGACCTTGCCGGGATCGACCTTCACGTCGCACTCGGCCGAGGCCTCGCACTTGGCCTGGGCGTCGACGGCGACGCTCACGTTGGCCTCGCACGACGGCGCCTTGTAGACGATCTTGAGGCCGCCGTCGACGCTGCCCTTGATGTCGGCCTTGATCATGCCGACGAGCTCGCTGACGAAGTTGGCGTCGATGGTCGCGTCGGCGGCGACCATGCCGTACACCTCGGCGAGCGCGCGGATGTTGGCGTCGAACTCGGCACGGATGCGGGCGGTGGCGCCGGTCAGGGTCGCGGTGGCGTTGAAGAAACCGTCGAGCTTGGCGCTGCCGGAGATCGAGAGCGAGCCGCCGGCGAGCGTGCCACAGGGGCCGCAGATGTCATCGGCGTCGCAGCCCTGGACAGCGGTGACAGCGAGTCCAGCGATGAGGCCGCCGGCGAGCAGAGCGTAGGTACGGGAGTTGGAGATGGTCATGGTCGTGTTCCTGGTTCGAAGGCTGCGAGCAGCTCGTCGGGTATCAGCGGGAGAGGATCGCTCGAGTGCGTCTCTTCGCATAGGATCAAAAATGCCCGTGCCTTGTGCCATAACATCGTTAAACATGGCAAAAAGAACATTGTTTACCCCCGAATCCCACACCCATGCCCGCAATGATGGAGTTTGCCTGCACAGCGCACGAGCAGATCACGATAGGGTGAGTGGCGTCCGTGTGGCAATGTTCGTCGGTCCCGCTGGCACAATCTCGGCCGCTTAAATAGCGAGAGCCGCCCACCTGAGGTGAGCGGCCCTTGCAGGGCCGGCGTGGCCCTTATCATCCGTGAGCGAATCGCTCAGGGAGCGACGGCGGCGGTGACTTCGGCGGCACCGGCAGCGCTGGTCGCCAGGCGGTCCGCGGAGTCCGTGATGACGCCGGGGACGCTGCCGAGCTCCGTGAGGGCGCAGGCGAGACCGACGCTGGCCTTGAGGTCCAGATCGCCCTGGGCCTGGACTTCGATGGCGCCCTTGACCGCGCCGCTGGCCGCGGCGGTGAGGCCCGCACCGGCATCGAGCACGAACTTGACGCGCTTGGTGGCGGCGAGCAGGGCGGCGAAGCGGCCCTTGAAGCCGGTGATCCACGCCTTGAACTCGGCCTGGGCCTTGAGGTCGCCGTCGAGCTCGGCGCTCCACTGCCAGGTGATCTCGACGGCCGGCGGCGTGCACTCGACCTTCGCATTGACCTCGGCCTTCGCGCTCGCCTCGCACTCGGCCGAGGCCTTGGGCGGGGTGACCTCGCCGTCGCAGCGGCCGTTGCAGGAGACCTTGGCGTCAGCCTTGGCCTCGCAGCGGACCTGCGCGTTCGCCTCGCACTTGGCATCCGGCGGGGTGTAGGTGCACTGCCCCTCGCACTTCCCCTCGCACGTGGCGGCGGCCTTCAGCTCGCAGGTGCCCTCGCAGGTGCCCTCGCAGCGGCCGGCGCACTCGCCATTGGCGTTCTTCACCGAGCACTCACCGTTGCAGGCTCCGTTGCAAGTACCCTCGCAGGCCACGCCGGCATCCGCCGAGCAGGTGCCCTCGCAGGTGCCCGCGCAGGCGACCGAGGGCGCCTGCGCGACGCACTTGACCTCGGCCTCGGCGTCGCAGGAGGCCGAGACGCTGGCGTCGGCCTCGCAGGAGCCCTTGCACTCGACCTCGACCTTGCCGGGGTCGATCGAGGCATCGCACTTGGCGGTCGCCTCGACGGTGGCCTTGGCCGACACGGCGCACTGCGGCGCGGCGTAGGTGATCTTGAGGTTGCCCGCGACGGCGCCCTTGATCTTGCCCTTGATGGCAGCACTGATATCCGCGGCGCCGGCGGCCGGGTCGAGGCCCAGCGACACGGCGATGGCGCGCAGCTCGGCGTCGATGCCGGCGCTGACGTCGATCGCGGCCTGCGAGAAGGTCACGACGGCGCCGAAGAAGGCGTCGACGCTGGCGACGCCGGAGATGCTGGCGTTGCCCTCGGCGATGCCCTCGGCGGCGCAGACGAGGCCGCACTGCTCGGCGATGTTGCCCAGCGGGCTACCACCACCGTCATCGCAGCCCTGCACTGCCGTCATCGCCATGCCAGCGACAAGCCCGCTCGAGATCAGCCCAACAGAAAACTTGTGATTCATGAACATGTGCGCTCGTTCTCCCCTTTTAAAAAAGGCTCGGTGTCTCGTTGTGAAGTTCAGTGAAATTCGACGGTGATTGCATCCGCGGATCGTCCCACCTCCACAAGCGCGCACCACCCCGAAGGGGAGTTAGCTTTGCGAGCTTGAGGCATGACGAGGCCTGGCATTGAACCCGGGGACCTTGGCTTGGACAGCGCCGCTCGGCAAATCTTCAGTCGCCCCGCATCACGCCATGCGCGGGTCGCCAGACCCCAGCAAGGAGGCGCGGAGACGGCCATCAGCCATCCGGGGCCGGGCGATCGATCTATCCCTTGAGGCATGTTCAGTGCGGATCGATCAGGGGTTCGCGGGGCACGCCAGGCAGCTCGGCGCCAAGTCACGGGTCATCATCGCGGCCGGAGTTCAGGTCGAGCATGACAGGACAGTGGTCGCTGATGTCGGCGTAATCAGGCTCGGGGTGGGCCTGCGTGGAGCGAAACGGCTGACAATGATGGCGGGCACAATGATGGAGCGGGCGGACACCCGTCGCCGGGCCGAGCCCCTCGTCGAGCGCCGCGACCCACACCAGATCGAGCAGCGAGGGCTCGTGCCACGCGTCGCGGCGAGATCCGTCCCAATACGCCGAGCAGGGCGAGTCAGGGGCGAGACGACGCAGCCCCAGCGGCTCCAGGACCGCAGCGAGGGTCGCCAGCTCGGCCTCGGGGGTGCCGTCCTTCTTGCCGGTCGGATTGAAGTCTCCGAGGATGATCAGGTCGGGGTCGCGACGAAGGAGATCCCCGGCGATCGCGGCCAGTAACGACCACTGCTTCAGTCGCAGCGGGTAGCCGTCGGGCTTGGCCTTGAGGTGCACGACCAGCACGTGGAAGTCGGGCCCGCCGTCGCGCGCTCGCAAGTACGCCGACAACCCCGGACGCACACGTCCGCCCATGCCGAGCTCCGGGTGCTCGCGCGCCGGCTCGACCAGCTCGAGCACCGCCGGGTCGAAGGCGATCCCCAGGCGTTGATGCCCGCGCCCGCCGTGTTCGCTGAGTTGCAACTGCCAGCCCGGCAGCAAACTCTGTAGCGCGACCGGGTCGTGGATCTCCTGGACCGCCAGGAGATCGGCGCCGAGGCTCTGCAGACGCTCGCGCAGGCGCCTCTGATCCTGGGTCGGCTCGGGGAAGTTACGCAGGTTCCAGGTCGCGACCCGCAAGCCCGCACCTTTTGCCGGCGCCGCGCCGCTGCCCGGCAGTCCCAGGCCGTCACGCAGCCGCTCGCCGAGCAGCGCATAGACCAGCACCAGCACCGCGACCAGCGCGGGCGCCCACCACCGCCGCATCCTCCCGGGCCCGCGTCGATGAATCACCGGCGCACGAGTCTCCGGGGCACGAGTCACCGGCGCGAGATAGCAGCCCGCTCCCGAGCGGGCCAGTCGACGGCCGTCATTCGAACTCGAACTCGGTCAGACCGAGCGTGACATGGCAGCTGCCGTGCTCGGCCCCGTCGCCCGAGCGCTGCCCGAGCACGTAGGTCCCGGCGAGCCTCGCCGCCGCGGCCGGCGTGTGGACCAGACCTGTCGCAAGGGTCAGGCAGCGTCCACCGCCCGGCAGCGCCGCGGCGTGCAGCAGGCGCGGGCTCGGGGCCTCGGCGGGCGCCTGCTCGAGGTAGAGGTCGACCTGGGCGGCCGCGGCCGCGGTCTGGACCACGTCGAGCT
>NZ_JACCSO010000070.1 GCF_013812955.1 Nannocystis sp.
CGCCCGGGCCGTGCTTTCGCGGCCTGATCCGCCTGTTCCCGCCGGCCCGGCGGGAGGTCGCCGAGCAGACGGTGCGGGGGGGCTGCCTCGTCCTGCAGCGCTTCCTGCTCGGCCGGCTGGTGTCGATGATCCCGATCGGCGTGGCGACGGCCGTCGGGCTGGCGGTGCTGGGCGTGCCGCTCGCCACGCCGCTCGGGATCCTCGCCGGCCTGCTGACCTTCGTCCCCTACGCGGGCCCGATCCTCGCGGGGGTCCCGATCGCGCTCGTCGCCCTCGTGGCCGGCCCCTCGCTGCTCGTGTCCGCGCTGCTCTATTACATCGCCATTCAGGCCGTCGAGGGCTTCGTCATCACGCCGCTGGTCCAGGCGCGCGTGGTCTCGCTGCCCCCGCTGCTGACGCTGCTCGCCGAGGTCGTCATGGGCCTGCTCTTCGGCGTCATCGGCGTCATCGTCTCGGTGCCGCTGGCGGCGCTCTTGGTGTTCCTCGTGCGCTCACTCTACGTCGAGCGCCTGCTCGAGCGCGGCACGCTCGTCACCCCCGCCGGCGGCGCGGGGCCGGGCTGAGACTCGGGTCATCACCGCAACGCCGGCCGCGGGCGCCCGGCTGTCGCTCGGGCGGACCGCCCTGGAGGCCGCGAGCCGGCCCCCTGATGACCGTGCCGCACCCGCGAGACCCGGCGCCGCCCGCTCACGGACGCAGGCACAAGATCGAGGTGCCGCCATCGTCTGGCCGCAGGAACAGGTTTGAGAGACGAACAGGTCGTCCTCCGGGCACGGCTCCGAATCGATGCACTCGCAGCCGCTGCTGCCGGCGGGGCAGTTCAGCGTCAGACACCGCCACTCGAGCTTCCCGCCGCCGAAGTTATGCTCGCAATACTCGGTAGCGATGTCACAGAACTGGCCGCCGGTGAAGCCGTGATGGCCTGCGTGGGATGCCCCCCTCCTCGCGCGACCGCCTGGCCGCGACCCTCGTGAGCCAAACGGTAGCGAAGCCGCCGACTCGCTGGCGCGACGCCCGGTGTGTTAGCGTGGACCGGCGTGATGACGCGAGAGCAGGCGAGAGCGAGGGTCGACGCGCACGTCGCCGGGTTTGTCCAGCCCGGTTACACGCCCGTCGTCCGCGCTCCGCCGGCCGTACGCCCGCGCCGTGTCCTCACTGACCGTCGGTCGGTGTTCACCCACCCAGGCGACTTCGACGCGGCCGTCGCTGACGACATCGTAATAGATCTGGGCACAGCGCTGGGTATCAACGCCATGGCCGAGGGTGATGTGACGGCGGAACAGCTTGCGCTCGCCGTCGGGGCCGCAAGCGAGCGCTTCCCCCGGCGACCTTCTGGAAAACGGCCTCGCAGTCGCCGTGCACGAGCGCCTGCTTCCAGATCACCGGCTCGAAGCGGGCCTGCGGCAAGGCGAGCAGCGCCGCGAAATCCGGCGACCTGGGTCGCCTGAAAGCACTGTCGCGGCGGTTTCAGACCATGCTTCGCTGGCTCCCGGACCTCGCGGGCGGTGGGCTCCGGTCACGGGAGGCCGGCGGATCAAACGGCGACGAGTTCGTCCTGCCTACACTCGGAGCTCGCGCGGCCAACGGTCAACAGCGAGCACACGGCGCTTGTCGCCGCTGCGCGGCTCCAAGCGTCTCCACCAGCTCTCCAGGAGGGGGGCCGACTCCCGAGAATTTTGGGGACTCGCGGGAAGTCAGGCCCTGAGCGAATTCATGAAGCACGACGTGGACTTGCGGCGAAATGCGAGCGCTGACAAGGGGTTGAGAAAGTCCGCGTCGAACAGTGAATGTATGGCCAATTGTGCGCCGGTGCCCGCACCCGCCGTCCCGGCGGCCGCGGACTCGTGTAGAAGCGGGGCCGATGTCGCTTCAATGGTACCCGGGACACATGACGAAGGCGCGCCGCGAGCTCGCGGCGCTGATGCCGTCGCAGGACGTCGTCATCGAGGTCCTGGACGCGCGGCTCCCCGAGGCGTCTTCGAACCCGCTGATCACCGAGCTTCGCGGCGAAAAGGCTTGCATCAAGGTCCTGACCAGGAGTGACCTCGCCGACCCGATGGCCACCCAGGCGTGGCTGAATTACTTCGAGGGCCTGCCGGACGTCGTCGCCTTCGCCGCGACCACCGATCGTCCCCAGGAGACGCGGCGACGCATCGCCGATCTCAGCCGCGGCATGTCGCGCCACCGCGGTCCGGGCAAGCCGGTCCGCGGCCTGATCGCTGGCGTGCCCAACGTCGGAAAGTCGACGCTGATCAACATTTTGATGGAGCGCACGGTCGCCAAGGTCGGCGACAAACCAGCGGTCACCAAAGAGCAGCAGGCCGTCCGGCTCAGGAGCGGCATGGAGATCACCGATAGTCCCGGACTGATGTGGCCGAAGATCGAGGACGAGAGTCGCGCATTCAGGCTGGCCCTGAGCGGATCGATCCCCGACACGGCCATCGATTACTTGACGATCGGCATGTTCGGCGCCCGGTTCTTGTTGGCGCGCTATCCCGAGCTGGTGATGGCACGCTACAAACTGCCGACGCTGCCGGCTGCCGCGGAGCTGCTGCTCCACGAGATCGGTCGTCGGCGCGGCGGCCTGCGCAAAGGCGGCACCGTCGATCTCCACAAGGCCGCTGAGATCTTCGTGCATGAGTTTCGCGGCGGGGTGATCGGACGGATCACCCTCGATCTGCCCGTCGAATCGCCTCCGGTGCCCGCCGGGGCGAGCGAAGGCGCTGCACCGAGCGCCCCATCATCGACCCCCCCATGACCGACCCGGGCGATCGACCGGTCCGGGTCTGCGGCCGCCGGCACCCGGGCGGATCCGTTGAGTTCGGCGGCCGCGGGGCGGTATAGTCGGCGATGATGAAGCAGCAGCTTTTGATCCTGCGGGCGCTCGCGGCCCTCGCGCTGGGCGGATGCCCGGCGACCCCGGTCGCCGAGACCTCCGCGGGGAGCGGGGACACGACCGCCACGAGCTCCGGCGGGGACTCGACCGCGGGACCGACCGTGGGCACGAGCGCGCCCACGACCGGCGAGATCACGACCTCCGGTGTGACCACCGGGGCAGTCGACGTGCTGCCGAAGGGGCCGATCCAGGCCGGGGTCGCGGTCGGCTATCTCACGGGTCCGGTCGGCGCGTCGATGGCCGGCTTCGGCGGTCGCACCGTCACCAACAACACCGCGTGGAACGAGGTGCTAAACGGCGCTTCGGGCTTCTACGGGCTCGGTACCGTCAAGGCGATGGTGCTCGAGGTCGCCGGCGAGCGGCTCGTGCTCCTCAAGATGCCGACCATGAGCTCCGAGCACTCGCTGACCGAGGGCACGATCGAGAAGCTCAAGTCCGCGCACGGCATCGACATCACCGGGCGCCTGATCACCGCCGCGACCCACTCGCACCACAACCTCGCGCGCTACTGGCGGTTGCCGCCGCCGCTCGGGTTCGTCGGCGCCGACGTGCCCGACGAGGAGCTGATCGACCGCATGACGACCGCGCTCGCCGACGTCATCGCCGCGGCGGTCGCCGATCTCGGTCCGGCCCAGTGGGGTACCGCCTGGCAGGACGACTGGGACCCGCAGAACGACGTTTATCGCGATCGTCGCGCCCAGAACAACCCGACCTACGGCAAGGACGGACGGCTGACGCTGCTGGCGGTCCGGCGGCCCGATGGCACGCCGATGGCGGCGATCATCAACTTCGGCATGCACGGCACCGTGTTCGATTCGCCCAACGAGCTGTTCACCGAGGACGCGCCCGGCGGGCTCGAGATGAAGTTCGAGGAGGCGTTCTTCGCCGCCAAGGACGCGCCGATCTTCGGCATGTTCGCGCAGTCGGGCGGCGGCGATGCGTCGCCCGCGGGCGACGGCGCCGGCCACCCCGAGCCGGCACGGATCGAGCGCATCGGGCACGCCGCCGCGCCGCGGATCGTGGCGCTCTACGACACGATCGACTGGCGCGACGAGGCCACGCTCGGGGTCCGCTCACGCCGGATCGATCTCACCTACAGCGGCATCGGCTACGACGATTACCCCGAGTTCCTGAACCCCGGCGGTAACCCGTACACGTGGGGCGGCTGGCAGTGCGTCGGCGCCGAGGGCGACGTCGACGACGGCAACCCCGAGACGAGCATGGAGGGCAAGCCGAAGAAGTGCACGCCGATCGCTTCGCTGCTCGAGTCGCTCGGCGAGGCGATCCCGAACGGCGAGATCCACCAGACCTACCTCACCGTCGCGCGCCTCGACGACTTCTACATGATCACGCTCCCCGGCGAGCCGACCGCGTCGGTGATCCAGTACGCGCGCGAGAGCTACGAAGATCGCGGGGTCGACGGCATGATCTTCGGCTACTCGCAAGATCACCTGCTGTACCTGACCCAGCCCGACGACTGGCTGCAAGGCGGCTACGAGAGCGAGATGAGCCTGTGGGGGCCGCTGTTCGCCAAGTTCCTCACCGATAGTCAGTTCGAGATCGTCGACGCGCTGATCGCCGGCGACGGCGCGCCGGTGTGGTCGGAGGACACCCCGGCCCTGTCGGTCGGCAAGCCCTACGAGCCGCGACCGCTCGAGGCGAGCATCGAGCCGCCGGGGCTGACCGCCGACGCGCCGCCCGAGATCGGTCGCGGGCAGACGATGCGGATCGGGTGGAACGGCGGCGAGCCGTCGCTCGGCGAGCCGCGCGTGACGGTCCAGATCGACGACGGCGGCGGCTTCGTCGACGTCCCGTCGCCGAGCGGCTGGGCCGGGGCCGCGCTCGACAACAGCCGCTACCACATGCTCACCCACTACGCCCCGGTGCCCGAGCCCAACGGCAAGCTCCTCGCCGAGCGCTCGCAGCGCTGGTACGTCGACTGGCAGGTCCCCGCGGACATGCCCGCAGGGACATATCGCCTGCGGGTCGGCGGTCGCTCGTACGACGGCGCGGCGACCAGCGATTATGCGTTCGATTCCTCGCCCTTCAAGGTCACCCTCACCGATGAGCACGAGCTCAAGGCGGTCCTCAGCGCGGGCACGCTGACGCTCGACCTCACGCTCGTGCCGCCGCCCTACACCACGGACGAGACCTGGCCGATCACCGGCTACCGGCTGCTCGATCCGAGGGTCGCCGCCGCCGATCCGGTCCACGTGTACGTGCCGCTGACCCTCGAATTCACGAAGAACGGCCAGCCGGTCGGCGACCCCTACGAGGTCCCGTACACCCCCGGGATGGGCCACGTGTTCGACTTCGCCGCGACCGGGCTCGCCCCCGAGATGCTGAGCGCCCGCGTGCACCTGCGTGATGACGTCGTCCCGGCGTTCATCGAGTCGCTGATCGAGGCGCCCTGATGATAGGCCGGGCGGACCATCGTGACAGCGGTTCGACGCGTACCAGGGCGCAGAGACGGGCGACGTACTCCTGTTCGGGTCCTTGTCGGTCTTGAGGCCGGCCCGTGTCAGGAGGACGTGAGGCAAGTCGGCCTGCCTCGGGTCGGTCGACCATCATCGCGCCGCCACCCCGGCGTATCCTGCCGGACGTGGTTCGTCCCGCGTTCGGTCTCTGTCTCCTCGTTGCCGGCTGCACCAAGGTCAACCCGGCCTTCGGCGCCGACGGGGTGGACACGAGCACGAGCGCCGCCACCACAAGTCCGCTCACCACGGCCGGCGCAGGCAGCAGCACCTCGCTCGCCGACACCGGCGGCAGCACGACCGGGGGTGACGGCAGCTCCGGCCCCGACCCGACGAGCGGCAGCACCGGCGTCGCCACCACGGACGTCGACCCGGGCACGAGCACGAGCGCGGCCAGCAGCACCACCGACCCTGTGGATCCGCCCCCGCCGGAGCATCTGCAGCTGTATGTGGCGCAGAACTGCACCACGCCATTGTGGTGTTTCGCCAATCAGGATGTGTTCGCCGGAACGGCGGCGCGGACCGGATCGCAGGCCTGCTTTACGCCGAAAATGCCACCGCCGTACGGGCTGACGCGCGTCGGCTATGTGATCGCGGCCAAATTCAGCGAGCCCGCCGCATCGCTGCAGATCTTCGAGCGGACCGGCGCGGGACCCGGGAAGCTGCTCACCGAGCTGCCGCTCGATGCCGGCGGCGAGACGGTGGGTCCACACGCGATCCTGTTCGGCGAGCCGCTCGTGATCGAAGTGCCGGGCTTCTGTGTCGGACTGGTCGGCGGAAACAAGGACGCCCCGGGCGCCGGTCTCGGGGTCGCGGTCGACACCACGGTGCTCCCGCCGCAACAGTCGTACGTCCGGGTCGATGGCGCCGGCGGCTGCGACATCCCTGACTGGAACGACATCGCCACGCTGAAGCCGAATCCGAGCGGCGCGTGGTGCATCGACGCGGACGTCGCCAAACAACTCTGATCCGAGCTACCGCTCCGTCTTGAACGCCCCCGCCGGAGCGCGGCGTCGGTATATCGGCGGTGAGCAGCTTCGAGCGGCCCCTGAGACGATCGTCATCGTGGAGCGTCACCCGCGGACCAGGAGAAGCTCTGAACGACGATACCCCGTGATTGAGGATGCGGTAAAAACCCCGGGGTTCAGATGTGCCGGGCTCGACGCCGCGGATGCGCCCCTGGCGGGCGTCAAGCGGGCACGGCGCTCGGTCGCCGACGGCAACGCCCGCGCCGCCCGCCTCGCCCTCGACCATGTGAGCTCTCCCTCGGACACTCGCGCCGACCGCGGCCCGAAGCTGTTTCGAGCGCCAGCTCGCAGCGCCGAGGCAGAAGTGGAACTGCAGTGAATCGCCTTTCCATGGCGGCGCGCCGAGTATCGAAGCCTGGTGATGTTGTCCGTGCAGGCGCAGCGATCGCAGACCTTTGCACCAGGGTGGAGACGGCCTGGGGCCGACCTGTTAGGATGGTCGGCAAGGGAGCAGAGGCCGTGAGCGAGGAGCAAGTGACGGACGGTGAGAGAGCAGCTGAGCTCATGCGCATGCGCGAGCGTGTGGCGGAGCTGGAGTCGACGCTCGCGGCGCTGCGAACGTCGGAGGCGGAGCTGCGGGCGATGTTCCACGCGATGACCGACGTGGTCCTGGTGATGGACCGCGACGGCCGCTACCTGAGGATCGCCGAGACGGCGCCCGACCTGCTGTATCGCCCGTCGACCGACCTCGTCGGCAAGCGCATGCACGAGGTGATGCCCGCCGAGGCCGCGGAATTCTTCCTGAGTAACATTCGCCGCGCGCTCGAGCGCAATGCGGTGGTCAGCATGGACTACAGCCTCCCGATCGAGGACCGGGTGGTGTGGTTCTCCGCGAACATCTCGCCGATGTCGGCCGACACCGTGATCCTGGTCTGCCGCGACGTGACGGAGCGCAAGCAGCACGAGCAGGTCCTCCAGGACAGCCTGCGCCAGCAAGAGCTGCTGCGCGCGCAGGAGGCCGCGCTGATGGAGATGTCGACGCCGCTGATCCCGATCTCCGAAGACATCGTGGTGATGCCGTTGATCGGCCATCTCGACCCGACCCGCGCCCGGCAGGTGATGGAGACGCTGCTGCAAGGGGTCGAGCGGGCGCGCGCGCGGGTGGCGATCCTCGATATCACCGGTGTGACGAATGTCGACACATCGGTCGCGGACGCGCTGATCCAGGCGGCGCGGGCCGTGAAGCTGCTCGGGGCTCGCGTGCTGCTGACGGGGATCCGGCCGGAGGTCGCGGACACGCTGGTCAATCTCGGGGTCGACCTGTCGGGGATCGTGACGCGGGGGACCTTGCAGGACGGGATCCGCCACGCACAGTCGGGACGGCGCGGGAGCTGAGCTTCAGCGTTGACCGAGCATGTACATCACCACGCAGAAGCCGACGAACAGCAGGTACACCGCCGACAGCGCCGTGGAGGCCAGCGGGCCCGGCGGGGTCTCGCGCGCGCCCTGCCACACCCGCTGGAGCAGCATGGCCAGGCGCCGCGGCGTCATGGCCCGCTCCGGCGAGAAGCGCTGCTGCACGCGGGCGCCGAGCGGGCCGATGAGATCCGGACGCTCGAGGATCGACGCCGGCAGCGCGGGCTCGGCGACCCGCAGCTCGTGGCTGAGTTCGCGCATGCGCGACGCATGACCGGCCCCGAGCAGCATCAGGACGCCCAGGATCGCCAGCACCCAGCTGCCCAGTCGGTAACCGATCCAGAACATCGCCGCGCCCATCATCAGGCGGACCAGGAACTCCGCGCGCGGCCAGCGGGAGACCCACACGATATGGGCGAAGTGGCCGCCGTCGAACGGCAAGATCGGCAGCAGGTTGAAGAAGTTGAGGACGATGGCGACGGCCACCAGCGTGGCCACGAACGCTGACATCGGCCCGAGCAGCCACACCGCGAGCACGCCGAGCACGATCCCCGGCAACGGCCCGGCGAGCGCGACGATGGCCCGCTGGGTGCCGCTCGCGTCGTCGTGCCGGCCGCTGACCGCCGCGCCCAGGAACGGGATGAAGAACATTTTGGTGTCGCGATAACCAAAGGCCCGCATCGCCGCATAATGCCCGAGCTCGTGGAACACCAGCACGATCACCAGCGCGCCGATGAAATCCGCCATCGCCCCGAAGGACGCCTGCGCGCCGATGAACAGCAGAAGGCTGACGATCAGCAGCGTGAAGCCCTGGCTGGTATTCACCTGCGAGCGCAGCTCCTCGACCTCGAGCTGCTCACGCAACACCTGGGGGTCGACATCAGGCAGCCCCAAAACCCCGTCGGCGTGAAACACCCGGCGAGCCTACCCATTCGCCGGCTCGCTCGATAGAGGCCGTAACGCCGTGTTTGGTGGCGAGCTCCAGCGCCGGTCGCTCGCCGCCGCGCGTCAGTCCGGCAGGCTGGTCGGCGTCGCGTTCGTCATGTCGAGCGCCCCGGGCGGCGCCTCGAGGGTGAAGGGGCGCTCGGGGACGACGAAGGAGCATATGAGCTCGAAGTCGCGGGCGGACCCGGCCGCGGGGGCGACGCGGACGCGCGTGAGCCAGTGCGTCGCGGGGTCGATCGACAATGTCACCTGCTGGAGACCACGCGTCGGCTCGACCGGGGTGAGGTCGCCGAGGTCGGCGGCGTCGTAGGTCAGTTCGATCCGGTTCGCGGCCCCGGAGAGCGCGACGCCGCGGCTCGGCGAGTGATCGCGGAGCAGGGCGGCGAACCGATCATTGCGCAGGAGCGCATTATCGGCCGCGCGAGAGATGAAGCCCGGCGGGGTCTTGATCCATAAGCCGGGTCCGCTCATATAATTGACGCCGTCGATGTCGAGCCACTCGTCGACCAGTCCGTCGCTGTCCTTGCGGGTCCAGAAGGCGCGCCACATCCGGCTGCGATCGCGGCCCGAGTGGCGCCCGCGCCAATCGCCGCGGATCATGGCCTCGTCATCGAGAGGCTGGCTGTGCAGCGTGTAATGGGCCCGCGCGTGATAGGCGTCGGTCCGCGCGAGCTGCCCGCCGCAGCGTCGGGCCGCGGCGACGCTGGCGGCCGGCGACAGTTCGACGGAGATCGTGGCTGCCGCGCTGGCCTGCTGGATGTCCGCGAATTGCAGCTCGAGCTCGAGCTCGACGAGGCGCTCGCGGGCGCCGACGCGGTCCGGATCGAGCGCGAGATAATCCGACCAGGCGCGCCGCGCCGCCGCGAAGTCGCCGAGCCGCTGATATACAAGGGTGAGCAGCTCGATCAGGCTGAGCCTGGCGGCGCCGGTCTGCTGCTCCGCGGCCGCCTCGCACACCGCGAGCACGCGCGGGTGCTCGACGGCGTTGCTGGCCAGGGACCACATCGCGCTGGCCTTGGTCGTCGCCGCGACGGCGACCTCGGTCGCGGGCTTCACCGGCAAGGCGTCGACGAAGGCCTTGAAGCGGGCGCCATCGGGTCGCCCGTCGCTGAGGATGGCGAGCAGGTCGAGGTCCTCGCGGTTGAGGAGCGCGTGCGTGGTCGGGTCGAAGCGAAAGCCCAGTGGTTCGAGGCCCTGCACGATCACCGATGGACGTGAACGGCGCGCGAACAGGCTGGCCAGCCAATTGCGGGGGGCCAGCAGCGGCCGCAGGTGGTCACGGAGGCGGTCGGGCCAGCCGAGCACGGCGACGATCTCGGCGACCTTGGTGGTATCTCCGGTCGCCATGAACTCGGCCCAGCGAAGGTCGAGGTGCGAGGCGTTGGTGACCGGCGCCCGGGCGGCCTGCTCGATCTCCGGGGCCCTGCCGAGGCCCTGCTGCAGCGCGTGGGCCAGCATCGGCGCGAAGCGATGGTTCACCGGCTGCTCCGCGAACTCACGCAGGAACGCCGCCGTCGCGGCGTCACCGGCGTGCATGAGCAGCTTCAGGACCAACTCCACTTGCTCCGTAGCGACGGTACGCGCGACATCTTCATAGGCGCGGAGTATCTCCGGGCGGCCCTCGGCGGCCCGCGCGAAGAACACCACCCCACTCGTGAGCTGCTGGTCGGCGATCGCCTCGCGCTCGGGGTCGCCCGAGCCGGCGGCGCTGACGATCCCCGGTAGATGCTCGCGGATGAACGCCTCCAGCAGCGTGCGGGCGCGCTCCGGCGTGCCATCGCGATAGAAGAAATTGTCCATGGCGCGGTCCAGTTCGCTGCGGGGGTCCATAACATGCTCCGGCCCGGGGCCGGCGCCGACTCATCGCCAATGTCCATCAATACGAGCGCCCTCCCGCCTCACGCCAAAGGGCGAGAGCGCGAGAGGGCGGGACGAACGAGCGGGCCTACTTGCCGCGCTTGGCCTGCTTCTCGATCTCCCAGGACCTGCCGATGCTGTCCTCGACGGTGATGAACGGCTCCTCGGAGAACACGAACAGCTTCTTGCCGTACTTCTCCTCCTCCTTGGGCTCGCCCCACACCTTCTTCATCGCCGCCATCAGGCGGTCCGCCCCGCCTTCCTCGCCCTCGAAGGGCACGGTCATGCGGATCGACTCGATGAGGCCGGTGGTCTTGTTGAAGCGCGGCCACACGGTGGTGCGAAACGACTCGAGCTCGGTGGGCGGCAGGTGGATGTCGGTGCTGGCCTGGGCCTCGCCGAGCACGTCCATCTTGTCGCCGAACATCTTCTTCATCTCCTCGCGCTTCTTCTCGGCCTTCTCCTTGGTCAGCACCTCGAGCACCTGGCCGTAGTCCTTGCTCAGGCCGGCGAGGTCGAGCCCGAGCAGCGGGGTCGTCTCGAAGCCGAACTTGGTCTTGTCGGTGCCGATCAGCGTCTCGAACGGCATGTAGGCCGAGAACTCGAGGTCCTTGCCGTCGCCGAAGCCGTCCTTGAGGCGGGCGCGCAGGCCCTTCTCCGCGTTGAACCACACCATGACGGTCTTGCCGAGGTCGGTGGTCTTGCGCGGGGCGCCCCACTTCTCGGTGAGCATCTTCTCGACGTCGCCGGCGTCCTTGGGCAGCGACAGACGGACCGAGGTGAGGGCCTTGGTGTCGCCCTTCTCGGTGGAGAACGAGCCGGCCGAGGTGTCCTGGTAGCCCTCGAGCTTCACGAGCTTGTTGGTGATCCCCGGCACGGCCTTCTCCGCGTCGGCCTCCGTCATGCCGAAGGTCAGCTTCGCGAGCGGCGGCGGCAGCTCCACGGAATTGCCCGGGAACAGGTCGGTGAGGGGCTTCTTCTCGACCACCTTCTCCTCGACCTTCGGGGTCGGTTTGGCCTCTTCACCCTTGTCACATGCGGTTGCGAGGGCGAGGGAGAAGAGCCCGGAGAGGGAGAGGGAGACGATGGCGTTCATTCTGTTCATGATGGTTTTTCGCCGACGGATGCGTCGGCGCGGTCGCATGAGTCGCCGATTTTGCGCGCGATGGAAATGACTATTCTCATGCCGCATCCTGCCGCGTGCCTGAAACCATGGGTTGGCATTTGTGGGCGTTGTTGCGTGCGCAACGAGCGCAAGTGACAGTCGCCGGCAGCTTCGATCGACGATCCTGCCGATGCGTGCGCGCTCGGGTCCGGATCACCCCGATGACGTCGTTCCAGAGCCGTGATCACATCGTCGGGGCCATGCGCGAGCTTGCCCATCGCCTCGCTGAACGCGGTGATCGGCGGCTCCGGGCTTCGTGATATGCCGGAGTGATGACCTCGCAGGATCTTCACGTGGTGTTCGGAACGGCCGCGCTCGGCCAGGCGATCATGCGCCAGCTGGTGGCGCTCGGAAAACCTGTACGAATGGTCAGCCGCAGCGGCAAGCTCGAGGCGCCCGCCGGGGTCGAGGTCGTACGCGCCGACGCGGCCGCTCCCGCCGCGGCGACCGCTGCTGCCAGCGGCGCGGCGGTCATCTATCACACGGCGGCGCCCGACTACACCAAATGGGCCGAGCTCTATCCGCCGATCCAGCGCGGCATGCTGGCCGCCGCCGCCGCGACCGGGGCGCGTCTGGTCAGCGCCGAGAGCGTGTACGCCTATGGCCCCGTCGACGGGCCGATGACCGAAGATCTGCCCACCGCGCCGACCACCCGCAAGGGCCGGATCCGGGTCGAGATGTCCGACATGCTGCTGGAGGCCCACGCGTCCGGAAAGCTGCGCGCGGCGATCGCCCGCGCGCCCGACTTCTACGGCCCGCAGGCGACCACCACCACGATCTATGGTGATCGCGTGTTCTACCCCGCGCTCGCCGGCAAGAAGGTCGCGGTGATGGGCAAGCTCGACCTCCCGCACACCTTCATTTATCTCGACGACTTCGCGCGCGGCATGATCACCCTCGGCGCGCACGAGCAGGCGATGGGCCAGGTCTGGCACCTGCCCTGCGCGCCGACCCTGACGCAGCGCCAGCTGTTGACCCTGATCTTCGCGGCCGCCGGCAAGCAGCCGAAGCTCGGCGAGGCGCCCGGCTGGGTGTTCAAGGTCGCCGCGCCCTTCGTGCCGATCATGCGCGAGCTGGCCGAGCTGCTCTACCAGTGGGAGCGGCCCTACGTGTTCAGCCACGCCAAGTTCGCCGCGGCCTTCGGCGCCGAGGTCACGCCGCACGAGCGCGCCGTCGCGGCCACCGTCGCGTGGTTTCAGGCCCATCCTCCGGCCTGAGCCGCGCCGCGCACCAGCATCGACCGCGACGACGGGACGCTCGCGCATGCGACCGTGACAGCCGCGCCATGCCCAGCTTCGGCCCGGGCGGACGTCGCTGCCGCATCGCGGCCGTGGGGCGCCCAGGAGCCCGCTTCGGGGCGCGGCATGTTGCTTGCAGAAGGGAACTCGCCCGCCGACGTCGTCGAGCCCGATCGCCATGACCAAACTATCGTCCTCGCCCCTCCCGTCCTCCTGTCTCTCTCGCCCGCTGTTCGGAGCCCTGCTCGCCGCGACCTGCATGCTCGCTGCCTATGCGCCGCGCACCGCCGAGGCCTGCAGCGCGCCGGCGCCCGGCCTGAGCTCGACCACGCCGGTCGGTGGCACGACCTACCCGGCCAACGCGGCGGTGCTGTTCGACGGGTACCAGATCACGCCCGACGCGCTGACCGTCACCGTCGATGGCCAGCCGGCGCAGCTCGCGATGGCCGGCTTCGCGTCGGGCTGGGCTGACATCGCCGTGCTCGTCGAGCCGGCGCCGTCGCCCGGGCAGGTGGTCGTCATCTCCGGCAAGTTCTGCGAGGACGGCGGGGCCTGCGACCTCGAGCAGTTCTCCTACACGGCGGGCGCGCCCGACCTGATCGCGCCGGTGCCGGTCGCCGACGGCTCGTTCTTCGCGTTGTACGACCACGCCGACTTCGTATCGAGCGGCGGCGACTGTCAGAGTGACCGGGACATGACGCTCTTCGTGCACGTCATGCAGGACGTCGCGCAGCCGGAGGAGGCGCCGGGCGTCGTGTCGGCGTCGTGGGATGGCGACGGCGGCCAGGGCGGCTTCGGCGGCTTCACCTTCGCCTCGGGCCCGTCGACGCAGTCGATCCAGATCTTGGAGTCACAACTCGGCGGCAAGGACCCGCTGTCCGCGGTCTGCGTGACCGTCGTCGCCCGCGACCTCGCCGGCAACGCCGCTGAACCGCTGAACCTGTGCCCCGCCTGCTTCTTCCGCAAGGACGACATGGAGCACAACGGCTTCTCCACGCCCGAGCCCGAATGGACCGACGCCGACGCCGTGCCCGGCAGCGCGTGCGCGGTCGCCCAGGAGACGACCGGCGACGCCACCGACTCCGGCCCGGAACCAACCACCGGTGGCACCGGCGAGTCCCACAGCGACGGCGAGTCCCAGAGCTCCGGCGAGTCCCAGAGCTCCGGCGAGTCCCAGAGCACCGGCGAGTCCCACAGCTCCGGCGACGAGAACGACGGCGACGACAAGGGCTGCGCCTGCAACAGCGACGGCGGCTCGCGTGACCTCGGCGCGCTCGTCGTCATGGCGCTCGGCCTCGGCCTCGTCCGCCGCCGCCGCTAGCCTGTCCCTTCGGGCAGGTCCATAGATTCGACCTGCCCGGGCCCATCACTGAAGCCGACCTGCAACGGCGAGGGCGCGGCCTGCGAGTCGTTTTACGGGCCCGGCACGGCTCCGCCCGAGCACGCCGACGTCGGGTTCTGCGGCCTGCCCGGTTGATGCCTCGAGGTCACTTGCCCGGCTCGATCGACACGTCGAGATCCATATTCATCTTCATCACTTCCTTCTGACCCGACATCTCGATGGTCATCGCGAACGCGGTGCTCAGCGTCATCCCGGAGCCCTGGGGCACCACCTTCTTCAGGTCGAAGACCGTGGTCCCCGAGCCCTTTGAGTCCAGTGAATCGAGGTGGACGACCGCGCCCGGCGGCAGGCCGGGCGGATTGACCGTCTGAGGCTTGGCGCTTTGAACGATCGTGGCGGCGATCTTCACCGTCGTCGCGGTGCGCTCGAGCAGCTCGTAGGTGGCGACCTGGGTGAGATCCATGCCCTGGAGTTGGTTGAGCTGATAGGTCACCTCCCAGCGGGCGCCGACGCCCACCGGCTCGTCCGGGAAGGGCACCGAGACCTGCTGCAACGACTGCTGCAGCCCGTCCATCGTCTGCTTCTGCTGGGGCGAGACCGTGTCCGGGATCTCCAGGGAGGACTCGCAGACCTCGCCGCGGCTCGAGAGGCGCGCGTGACCCTTCATGCCCTTCATCGCGCCCATCGAGGTCCGCATCGCCTCGACCATCGCCGGCGGCGACCCGTCGCCCGCGAGCACGTCGGACCCCTCGAGGATGAAGTCCTGGCGAAAGTCGCCGTTCGCCGCGACCTCGGTGACGGTGACGCCCATGGTCATCAGCATCGGCGGCAATTGGGTGCGAGGCAGCTTCGTCACCCCGTCCATGGCCATGGCCATCTTCATGGTCATGACCATCTTCTCCTGCTGGCCCTTGGTGACCACGAGGCGCATCGGCGCGTGCGGCGCCTGCCCGGCGGTGATCAGCTTGACCACCGGCGCCTTCTCGGCCGAGCGGGCGCAGGAGGCGTGCGGGTCCTTCGGGGTGCAAGCCGATGCGGCGAGGGTGAGTCCGAGGGCGGCGAGGAGCGTGCGGAGGCGGATCATCGCCGCGATCCTACACCTCGTCGAGGCCCGCACGGGCCCAATGAGAGGATCCCGAATGCCTCGAGCAGCGCGAACACGCCGGCATTGCCGGGCACGGCCGTCTGCGCCATTCTCCGCGCCCCGTGCCCGCCTCGCGCCGCCAGCTCGCCTTATGCCTGACCGGACTCGCGCTCGCGGGCGCCCGCTCGGCGCGCGCCGCAGATCCCATCGACCTGCGCTGGGATGGCCCCGCCAGCTGCTCTTCCGAGGAGTTTTACGCCGCCCTCGAGCGCCACCTCGGCGAGCCCACCGACCGCCCGCCCCTGCGCGTACGGGTCCAGGTCCACGAACAGGACGGCCGCTGGACCCTCGACCTCGGCGTCGCCGACGACACCGCCACCGGCGCCAGACAGCTCGCCGCCGACAGCTGCGCCACCCTCGTCGACGCCGCCGCCTTCATCGTCGCCCAGGCCCTCGACCGCGCCGTCGTCCCGCTCCCTCCCGCAGCCGTGCCCGAGCCGCTCCCGGACCCGTCCATCACGCCGGCCCCACAGCCCCTCCCGCCCGACGCGCTCGTTTCGCCCCGACCCGAAGCCCTGCCTCCGCTGGTCCGGCCCCGCCTGCGTGGCGCCTTGCGGCTCGCGGCTGGCCCCGGCGGCGGCG
>NZ_JACCSO010000079.1 GCF_013812955.1 Nannocystis sp.
GGCGAGGTTGGCCCGCGCCGACGCGACGTTGGCCGCGAAGGGCGCCGCCTCGATCCGGTACAGGAGCTGGCCCTCCTTCACGTCGCTGCCCTCGTCGAACAGCCGCGCCTCGACGATGCCGTTGACGCGCGCGCGCACCTCGGCCACCCGCCGCGCCGACACCCGACCCGGTAATTCACGGGTCAATGTCACCGCGGTCGGCGTGAGGGTGACGACGGCGACCTCGACGGGCCCCGGGGCAGCCCTGGTCGCGGCGACCACCGGCGCTTCACAGGCCGGGAGCACGAACAGGAGCAGGAGCAGGAGCCGAAGCGCGAACATGTGCGGTGAACCCGCGGCGTCGGCCGCGACCTCAGGAACGATGCTCCGGGTCGGCTTGACGGTCAAGACTGAACGGTTCAGTTTACCCGTGCAAGATGTCTCACCCGGACCCGTCGCCTCGCCTTTGCCCGCAGGAAGCCTCGCCGAAGCGGCTGCAGATCCTGGCCGGCGCGCGCGAGGTGTTCCGCGAGACCGGCTTCGAGCGGACCAGCGTCGACCAGATCGCGGCGCGGGCGGGCGTGTCGAAGGCGACCGTCTACAACCACTTCCACGACAAGAAGGCGCTCTACGTCGCCTACCTGTCGGAGGAGGCCGACACCCTGCGGGACAGCGTGCGCTGCATGTTGCTGCGCAGCGAGCCGGTCGGCGAGGTCGCGGCTGCGCTGCAGGCGGTGGGCGAGCGCCTGCTGGCGCTGTTCCTCGACCCGACGATCGTCGGCTTTTATCGCAACACCTCGGCGGAGGTCGAGCGCTTCCCCGAGCTCGGGCAGCTGCTGTTCGACCGCGGACCCGCCGCGATGTACGCCGTCATCACCGACTACCTGCGGCGCTGGCACGAGCACGGCGCCCTGCGCATCACCGACCTCGACAGCGCCGCCGTGCAATTCGTGATGCTGTGCCACGGCGACCTGGTGGTGCGCTCGCAGCTCGGCGTGCTGCCGGAACCACCAGGGCCGGCGATCGTCGCCACGGTGCGCGGGGCGGTCACCGTGTTCCTCGCGGCCTACGCGGCGTGACGGGCCCTTAAAAAAGGTACTTGCCGGCCAGCGCGCGGAGCGTGGTCTCGCCGCACGGGCGGTCCAGGTCCGCGCCGGCGGCGACGAGCAGGCGAAAGGCGGCGATGTACCGCTGCCCCCGAGTGCCGCCGACGTGGGCGCTGCGCAGGGCGAGGAAGGCCGGGCTGCGGCCCTCGCGATCGGGGCGATCGACCGCGGCGCCGGCCGCCAGCAGGCGCTCGACGGCCTCCGGGGACCCGGCGCCGGCGGCGATGTGCAGGGCGTGGTCACAACCGGGGTTCGGCTCGAGGTCGGCGGGCAGGTGCTCGAGCAACGCGGACAGCACCGCGATGTCTTTCTTCTGCAGGCCGCGCTGGGCGTACTCCGCGAGCAAGTTGAAGCAGGTCGCCGTGGCCGGCGGTCGGGCCAGCAGGGCCTTCACCGCGACCGTGCGACCGAGCGAGCAGGCCAGCGCGAGGGGGGTGCGGTTGTCGGTCGATTGCAGCGCGTCGGGGTCGGCGCCGGCGTCGAGCAGGGCCTTGATCACCGGCGCGCCCTCGTTCGCCGCGGCCATGTGCAGGGGGGTGCCCGAGGGGCTGGGCGCGTCGACCGGCACACCCGCGGCGAGCAGCAGACGCGCGGTCTTCGGGTCGCGCACGAGGTGCAGGGCGCAGAGGCCATCGACGCGGGTGGCCGCGGCGGGGTGACCGAGCTCGAGCAGGAGCACGACGCAGCGGCTCGCCTTCATGCTGGTCGCGTGCGCGACGAGCGGCGACGAGAGCACGGGCAGCGGGCCGGCGTCGAGCAAGGCGCGCAGGGCCAGCGGATCATCGGCCCGCAGGGCCGCGTCGAGGGTCGCGAGGACGGCGGCGGACATGGTCAGGCTCCCTTACCGCAAAAGTGCAGGCCGTCGGGCGTCGCCACCCAGTGCATCGGCACGTCGAGCGGCTCGCGGGGGATCTGCCCCTCGACCGGGTCGAGGTCGCCGCCCAGGCAGACGCCGATGCGCAGCGGCGCGGCCTGGTCGCGCACCGGGGCCAGCGCGCGGTCATAGTGGCCCTTGCCGAAGCCGATGCGCGTGCCGTCACGGGCGAAGCCGAGGCCGGGGACCAGCACGAGGTCGATGCCGGCCTCGGCCGTGGGCGTGCTCAGTGCGGCCTGGCCCGGCGGTAAGGGCGGCTCGAGCAGGCCGAAGCCGCCGGGCGCCAGCTCGCGCAGATCGGCGACCGGCACGAAGGCGATCTGCGCGGGATTGCCGACCATGCGCGGCAACCACAGGCGCTTGCGCTCGGCGAGGGTGGCCGCGAGCAGGCCCCAGGTGTCCGGTTCGCCGCGCACGCCGACATACGCGGCGATCCCCCGGGCCTGCTGCCACAGCGGGTGGCGCAGCAAGTGGGCGAGCAGCGCGGCCGACTGCGCGGCGATCGCCTCGGCGTCCCGCTGCCCCCGCCGCTGCAGCAGCGCCGCGCGCAGCTCGGCCTTCGTTGGTTTCGACATGCTCGCACTTTGCCACGGGCCCAGGCTGGCCGCCGGACGGAAGTCGGGTGCAACTGCCGCCCGGGGTCGGTTCACCGGCACGCCTGGTGCTTTTTGGCGGCCGGGACGGGGCCCTTGCGGCGGACCCCGGGCCCTGGTATCGAGGGCGTGCCGCGGGAGTAACTCAGTTGGTAGAGTGTCAGCTTCCCAAGCTGAATGTCGCGGGTTCGATCCCCGTCTCCCGCTCCCTTATTAAGAAGAATGTCGACGATGTCGACGCCTGGAGGCCCTGACCTTGCGGTTCGGGCCTCTTGTCGTTTCTGCCTGTTGTTTCAGGCGCGACGACGGCGGCGCATGAACAGCAGCAGCGGGGCCAGCAGCAGGGCCAGAGACGACGGGCGCTCGCCGTCGCGGCACGAGCAGCCGTCCTCGGCCGAACCGTCGCTGTCCTGACCGGCGGCCTCGCCGGACTCAGTGTCGGCGCCGCTGCTGGCATCGCTGGCGCTGCCGGTGTCCCCGGTGTCGGACTCGCTGGTGGTCGGGGCATCGGTCTCGCCGGGGGCGCCCTCGACGGTGACGGTGATCGCGTCCTCACCGATCTGGTCCTCGTGGTCCTGGACGCGGGTGGTGAAGGTGTAGGTGCCGGGCTTGAGGCCGATGATCACGAACTGCTGGCTGAGCTCGTAGTCGACGCTCTCGCCGAGGATGGTGTCACCCTGGGCGATGGTGATGTCCCAGCCGTAGCCGCCGAAGTTGTCCCAGGGGTCGACCTTGACGATGATCGGCTCGCCTTCCGGGAAGCTCGCGCCATCCTCCGGCGAGGTGATGCTGATCGTCGGCGGGATCATGTCGGGGGCGGGCGGCGCGTAGATCGCCTTGAGGGTGCGAAGGTCGTGCTGCGCCTTGCCATCGCCGCCACAGTGGCACGTGTTGATGCCGCTGCAGTACCCGCCCTGGCCGGCGGCGGTCAGCACCGTCGCACAGTCGTCGCCGAAGCCCATGTCGATCGGGGAGTTGGTGTCGTAGCCGAAGGCCATCACGCGGTCGGAGCCGTAGGTGTGGCCGAGGCCCATCGTGTGCCCGAGCTCCTGGCTGGCGATGTTGGCCTGGGTGCTGATGCCCTGGGTGCGCACGAACGCGTAACAGACGTTGCGCAGGCCGTGGTCCTCGCAGTCGGCCGAGGGTGCGACGCCGCCGGAGGGGCCGGTGGAGGTGTCCTTGTAGGATCCGCCCATCATGATCATCGCGTAGGGCAGCCGCTTGTTCGGGCGCTCGAGGTAGACCACGCGCACGGCCATCTCGGCGTAGTCGGCCTGCACGGCCTGGGCGACGGCGATCGCCCGCTCCTCCCCGCCGCCATAGACCGGGAACTCGTGGCCGGAGCGCGCGAGGGTCGACTGGTTCTCCGCCGAATTCTCGCCCTTGCCGTTGAACAGCAGGCCTCCGGTGTAGTTCATGTAGATCGTGCCGTGGCGCGGGTACTCGGTGCCGCGCAGGTATATGCCGTCGTAGACGCCGCTCTGGACGCCCTCGGGGAAGGTGCACAGCTCCTCGACGCCGGGGCCATCGATGTTGTCGCGGCTCGGGTTCAATCCCGGGCTCAGGTTGGCGCGCGGCTCGGCGCCCTCGGCGATCGCCCGCGGGACCACCATGCTGCCGTGCTGCACCCAACCATCGGGGAGCTGCCCCTGCGGGAGGTCGGTCTCCGGGACGTCGCGGTAGCGGTCGAGGTCCTCGAAGCGCGGGCTCGGTTTGGCGGCATGGGGGGGCCGAGCAGTGGACGTCGGGCGTGAGAGGTCGAGCACGGCGGGTGCTCCGGTCGGCGCGTACGGGTTGGGGACGAACTCGCCGGCATGCCCGGCAGACGCCCACAGCAGCGCGAACGGCAGGAGTGCACAGGGTGTCCGGAGGCCTCGCATCCGGGCATCATAGCTGGATTGACCTGCGGGCGGGTGCCGATACCATCCCCGGATCATGGACTCCAGGACCGTGCACGAGGGCGACGCGCTGGCGTGGCTGGCCGCGCGTGGCCAGCTGCCGGGATGCTCGCTGGTGACCTCGCTGCCGGATGTGTGCGAGGTGCCGATGAGCTTCGCACAGTGGCGCAACTGGTTCGTCGACGCGGCTGAGGCGGTGCTGCGGGCGTGTCCGCCGGAGGGGGTAGCGATCTTCTACCAGACCGACATCAAGAAGGCGGGGGTGTGGGTCGACAAGGGGCACCTCGTGCAGCTGGCCGGAGATCGGTGCGAGATGCCGCTGCTGTGGCACAAGATCGCTTGTCGAAAGCCGGCGGGCACGATCAGCTTCGGGCGGCCGAGCTATGCCCACCTGCTGTGCTTCGCGCGGGCGCCCGCGGGCGAGCCCGATGGTTTGGCCGACGTCTTCGACACCGGCGCGATGACCTGGACCCGGGCGATGGGGCTGCGCGCCTGCGAGGTCGCCTGCGGCTTCATCGCCAAACACACGCCGACGCGCACGGTGGTGGATCCGTTCTGCGGCCGCGGCACCGCGCTCGCGGTCGCCAACGCGATGGGGCTGGCGGCGGTGGGGGTCGAGCTGAGCCCGAAGCGCTGCCGCCTGGCCCGCAAGCTGGCGGTCGACCTCAGGCGGCCCGCACGAACTGAGCCACCAGATCCTGCAGATCGCTGAGCGAGGTCGGCGGCGGCTCGCGCTGCGGCAACAACCACAGCGGCAGCCGCGGGTAGCCGCGCACCAGCGCCGCGCGGGCCTGCACCGCCTGCTGGCCCTGGGCGTCGAGGCCCTTGTAGGCGGCGAGGATCCTGGCGAGGTTGTCCGCGAGCACGGCTTCGTCGACGGGGTTCGAACCTGTCTCTGCGGACAGCCGGGTCGCGAGCGCGGCGCGCAGCACCGGCTCCGGGGGCGGCGGCGGGAAGGGCGGGAGCACGCGGTTCAGCACCACGGAGTCGACCCGCAGGCCGCGCTCGTGGAGGACGGCGAGGAAGTCGAGGGCCTCGCGCACGCTGAAGGGTGAGGCCGAGGTGGCGAGCACGACGCCGGTGTCGGGGGAGGTCAGCAGCGACTGGAAGTCGCCGGCCCGGGCCTGGAAGGCGAAGAGCACGGTCGAGAAGTCGCGCAGGAACGCGCCGAGCTCGGTGATGAAGCTGCCGCCGGCGAGGGTCGAGAGGGTGCGCAGGACCAGGCTGTTGCCGATGCCGAGCAGGCGCGCGCCGAGCTTGCCGCCGCCGGTGAGCAGGCGGGCAGCGGGGTTGGTCGCGAGCTCGTGGATGCGCTCGGGGGCGCTGAGGAACTCGATCGCGTTGGCGGTCGGCGGGGTGTCGAGCACGATGAGGTCGTACTCGCGGGCGGCGTGCAGCAGCTGCAGCTTGGCCATCGCCGCGTACTCGAGCGCGCCGCCGAGGTTCTCCGCCATCGCCTTGTAGATCGGGTTGCGAAGGATGGCGGCGGCGGCCTCCGGGGTGGCCGCGTAGGCCTGAACCAGCTCGGCGAACACGTGCTCGCTCGCCAGCCACAGCGCGTGCAAGCTGCCGCCGCTGGCGTCACCGCCGGGCAGCGGCACCGGCATCGGACGCCCGCCGTCGACCGCGCTGGTGAAGCCGAGCGCCTGGGCCAGACGCCGGGACGGGTCGATCGTCACCACCAGCACCCGGCGACCGCGCTGCGCCGAACCGAGCGCCAGGGCGGCCGCGCAGGTGGTCTTGCCGACCCCGCCGGGCCCGACGCAGAGGACCACCCGGCGGGCGGCGGCGAAGGCGAGAGGGTCGGTCGTGGACAGGGTCGGTGGCATGGGTCTACTCTCCGCGGCCGTGAGGAGCGTCCAGGAATTTGTCGTGCGCATCGGCGACCGCAGGCACACGGTCCGCGTCGAGGGCGAGCGCGCCGTCGTCGATGGCGTGGCGCTGACGGTGCTCGCCACCCCCGGAGGTCGCACGCTGGTGCGCGCCGAGGACGGACACGAGCAGCGCTGCGTGACCCTCGACGGTCAGGTCTTCGCGGCCACGGCCAGCCTGGGTGGCATCGCCACGGCGCTCGAGGTCCGCACCGCGCAGCAGGCGCTGCTGGCGGAGACGATGGCGACCGGCAGCACCGGCGGCGCGGCCGGCTCGCAGATCAAAGCGCCGATGCCGGGTCGGGTCGTGCGGGTGCTGGTCGCGGTCGGGCAGCAGGTCGAGCGCGGCGCGCCGGTGATCATCGTCGAGGCGATGAAGATGGAGAACGAGATGCACGCGCCCGCCAGCGGCCAGGTGCTCGCCGTGCACGTGACCGAGGGCGCGACCGTCGACTCCGGGCAGTTGCTCGTCGAGCTCGAGCTCTCGCCGGGATGATGACGCAGCGAACGCGGCGAGCGCGGCGAGCGTGATCTCCGGCATTGGCATCACCTGGCCGAAAGGTCAGGGCGTTCCAGGCCGGCGAGCACCTGCTCGAGGTCCCCGACGCCAGTAAAACCCTGCCAGTGCCAGGGCAGCGCCAGCACCGGCGCCCCCGCGCGACCGGCCGCGCGCTCGCTCTCCAGCCAGGCCGTCACGCCCTCACGCTGGCGACGGGCCTGACGCGCCACCACCGTGGTCGCCGCGAACACCCGGGCGACCGCGCCGTCGGGGTCCTGCTCGGGGTCGGGGTCGACTGCGCCGAGCTCGGGCAGACCCGCGGGCCATAACCCATTGACGACCACGGCCCCGACGCCGACGTGAAGCTCCTCACGGAGCGCGGCAGCCATCTCGCCGAGCTCGCTGAGCGGCCAGCGGTCGGGCAGACCGACGAGCACGGACTGGACGCTGCGGGGGTCCTCGAGGCTGTCCTGCATCAATCGGGCCTCGCGCGGGAGGGGGCCGACGGTGAGGGTGCGGAGGATGGCCTGGGGGATGCCGAGGCAGTAGCGGAGGTGGCCGGTGGCGGGGCCGTCGAAGACCACGGCGTCGACGTTGTTGTCGCGCACGGCCTCGTGCCAGACCTTGCCGAGGATGGCGAAGTCGTCGAGGCCCGGGATGGTGCGCAGCAGGCGACGCATGGGCCCGTTGTCGAGGACGGCGGCGGCGATGCGGTCGCTGTGGAGGACCAGGCCGCCGTACTCGCGGATGCACACGTGGGGCACGACGCGCTGGATGAACAGGCCCGGGCGGGCGGCGACGGGGCTCTCGGAGAGGCTGCGCTGGCCGAGCATCCAGGCCAGGCGGTCATCGGGGCCGACGGTGGCGACCAGGACCCTGCGCCCGCGCCGCGCCAGGGCGATGCCCAGCAGCGCGGCGACCGTGGTTCGTCCGACCCCGCCCTTGCCGCTGACGATCAGCAGTTGTCGGGCCGCGAGGTCGTCAAGGACCGACTCCGGGCTGCGGCTGGGGTCCATTCGGGGCCGAACCTTCGCACAGCTTGACCGGTCGTGCCAGGGAAGCGTCACGCCCGGGGCCCTTGACCGGACCCAGTGACGCTCCCATCCTCCCGCCATGAGCCTCGCAGAGACAATTGCGGGGCGTTTGCGCACACTCACCACGCGTGTCTTCGGCACCGTGGGGGAAGCGAAGCAGGACGTGGCCGTCGAGATCAAAAGCAAGGCAGAGATCGAGAAGATGCGGGCGACCTGTCGCCTGGCGGCGCAGGTGCTCGACTTCATCGAGCCCCATGTCGTCGCGGGCGTGACCACCGGCGAGCTCGATCGCCTGTGCCACGACTTCATCATCAAGCACGGCGCGTACCCTTCGCCGCTCAACTACAAGGGTTTTCCCAAGTCGATCTGCACCTCGGTCAACGAGGTCGTGTGTCACGGCATCCCCGGCGAGCAGGTGCTCAAGACCGGCGACATCATCAACCTCGACATCACGACCACGCTGGGCGGCTACTTCGGCGACTGCTCGGAGATGTTCGTCGTCGGTGAGACCACGCCCGAGGTCCGCAAGCTGATCGACGTCACCCACGAGAGCCTGTGGCTCGGCATCCGCGAGGTCGGCCCGGGCAAGCGCATCGGCGACATCGGCGCGGCGATCTCCGAGTTCGCCGGCAAGCAGCACGGCTACGGCGTGGTCGAGGCGTTCTGCGGGCACGGCATCGGCCGCGAGTTCCACATGGCCCCGCAAGTGTCGCACGTCGGCAAGGCCGGCACCGGCCTGCGCATCAAGCCCGGCATGACCTTCACCATCGAGCCGATGATCAACATCGGCACCAAACACTGCGACGTGCTCAGCGACGGCTGGACCGCCGTCACCCAGGACCGCAAGTGGAGCGCACAGGCCGAGCACACCCTGCTCGTCACCGAGACCGGCTTCGAGGTCCTGACCCTGCGCGATCGCTGCTACCGCCCGTCCTGGGCCACGTGAGATGCGACCCCGGCTCTGGCCTCGGCTTTTGGCGCTGGCGGTCCTCCCGTTCACGGGGACGCTGATCGCCTGCGAGGGGCAGGTGGTGCCGGTCGAGGCGGTCGCGCCCGGACCGGATTGCGCCGCGCTGATTGCGGTCGGGACCCGGGCGCTCGGCTGCGACCCGCGGCTGGGGCCCTTGATGACCGAGTTACGGGCGAGCCCGGATGAGCTGCGCTGTCGCGGCGCGGCTCGCCTGCTGCTCGAGCCGCCGGCGCTCGCGCGTGGCCGGGTCGTCAGCGTGTACGAGCGGCCACCGGCGCCCGACCCCTCGCCGCTGACCGCTGATGAGCACGCGGCGCTGGCCGAGCTGGTGCTGCCGGGCACGCTGATCCTGGTCCCGGACCTGGCCCCGGGGCCAGGTGTGCCGAACACCACCGCGACGCTCGACGGGGCCGCGCTGGGCAGCGACGTCAGGGGTCAGCTGTCGAGCACGGGGCAGCCTGGCGAGCACCTCCTGATGGTGCGTCACGCCGACCGTGAGACGCTCGCTTGCGTGACGCTACCAGCCTGCGAGTCGCTGACCTTGACGGCGCACGGCGGGTCGCTGGCTCCGCACCCGGCGCTGCGACCCGGGCCCTGCGAGGGGCTCAAGCACGGCCCCTGAGGCCTATTCGATCACGGGCTGCTTGCCGGTCTTGAAGTACGGCATGATCGCCTTCCAGTCCTGGGCGACGGCGCGGGTGTCCCCGTAGGGGTACTCCATGCGGGCGATGAACACGACATCGCGGACCGGCCACATGAACTGCTGGATCTCGCGGACCGCGTTGGTGCCGGTCTCGTCCATCACTTCCAGCTTGGCGAAGATGCCGTCCTTGTAAAAATAGTCGTCGTTGTAGGACAGGTCGGCGACCTTGAGGCCGGCGTTCTGGTACTCGCTGGTGTAGTAGGCGACGGCGCGCTCGTCGACCGGCCGGCCCTTCGGCGCGAGGTAGAAGGTCAGCGCGATCGCGTCGCCGCTGCCGCTGACATCACCGACGCCGTCCGGGTCCGAGGACGCACCGGGCGACGAGCAGGCGATGATCGGCACCCACTTCTCCTCGCCCATCGCCTCCTCCGAGTGCGAGGCCTCGGCGCAGTTCTTGAACACGTACAGCGTGTCGGGGATCTCGAACACCAGGTCGAGCTGCGGGAACTTGATGAAGTCGCCCGACTTCTCGCCAGAGGAGGGGTTGTCCAGCCACTTCCGCGCCTCCGACTTCTTGCCGCCCTTGTATCCACCCTTGTCGCCGCAACCCGGCGAGGCGACCGCGGCCGACAGGACCAGCGAGAGGGCGAGGAGGGGGGAATTCGACGAAATGAAACGAAGCGACATCGGGCGGGCTCCTGGCGTGAGGGCGCGGACAGTATCAAAGCCGGCCGCCGCCGGGAAGCATTCGGCCTGCGCCAGCGGCGCGGATCTCAACGCGGCGGCAGCAGACTGGCGCGATAGCCCTCCGGGGCGGCGAAGCCCAGCAGCTCGAGGCAGGTCGCGGCGACGTTGCTGAGGCCGGCGGCGGGCGGCGGGGCCAGGCGCGGGCCGAAGTCGGGTTCGCGGGGGTCGACGATGGCGAAGGGCACGCGATTGAGGGAGTGGCTGGTGCGGACCTGGAGGCTGCCATCGGGGCGGCGGTCGAACATCTGGTCGGCGTTGCCGTGGTCGGCGGTGATCACGGCGATGCCCTTGCGCTTGCGCAGGGTGCCGAGGATGCGGCCGATGCAGAGGTCGACGGCCTCGACCGCGAGGATGGTCGCGTGCAGGTCCCCGGTGTGGCCGACCATGTCGCCGTTGGCGAAGTTGAGGCGGACGAAGCGCGGCTGCAGGCGGTCGATCTCGGCGATCAGTCGGTCGGTGATCTCGGCGGCCTTCATCCACGGGCGCTGCTCGAGCGGGTTCAGGTCCGAGGGGATCTCGACGTAGGTCTCGAGCTTCGGGTCGAAGGGCTCCGAGCGGTTGCCGTTCCAGAAGTAGGTGACGTGGCCGAACTTGTGGGTCTCGCTGATCGCCAGCTGCGAGACCCCGGCGAGCGCCAGCAGCTCGCCCATCGTGCCCTCGATCATGGGCGGTTCGACCAGATAGTTGCGCGGCAGGCCGAGGTCGCCGTCGTACTGGGTCATGCCCGCGAAGAACACCCGCGGACGCTCGCCGCGGGCGAAGCCGGTGAAGTCCTCCTCCTCGAAGGCGCGCGTCAGCTCGAGCGCCCGGTCGCCGCGGAAGTTGAACAGGATCACCGCGGCGCCGTCGCGGATCGGGCCGATGGGACCGCCAGCACCCTGCGCGTCGGCGATCACGAAGCCCGGCAAATTCTGATCGTCGAGGCCGGTCTCCTTGTACAGCGTCTCGATCGCGGCGCGCAGGCTCGGGAAGCGGCGGCCCTCGCCGCGCACGTGCAGCTGCCAGCCGCGCGCGACCATGTTCCAGTCGGACTCGTAGCGGTCCATCGTCACGACCATGCGGCCGCCGCCGCTGGCGATGCGATAGTCGCGGCCGTCCTGCGACAGCTCGGCCAGCACCTGCTCGAGGCGCTCGACGTAGGTCAGCGCCGAGCGGCCGGGGACGTCGCGGCCGTCGAGCAACGGATGCACGCGCACCCGCGGCACGCCCTCGGCCGCGGCCTCGCGCAGCATGGCGATCAGGTGATCGATGTGGCTGTGCACGTTGCCGTCCGAGAGCAGGCCGATGAAGTGCAAGGGCTCGCCCGAGGCCATGACGGTCGCCACCGCCTCGCGCCAGACCGGCCCGCGAAACAGCGCGCGCGAGGCGATCGCGGCGTTGACGAGCTTGGCGCCCTGCTCGAGGATCCTCCCCGCCCCGAGGGCGTTGTGGCCGACCTCGCTGTTGCCCATGTCGGCGTCGGAGGGCATGCCGACCGCGGTGCCGTGCGCGAGCAAGCTGGTGAACGAGGGCAGCGCGCGCAGGGTGTCGAGGTTGGGCGTGTTGGCCTGCGAGACGGCGTCGCCGACGTCGCCGAGGCCGAGGCCGACGCCATCCATGACGATCGCCACGACCGGGCCCTCGGGAGGGCGACGCCAGGAGTGCGGGAGCAGTGGGGCGAGGGTCATAGTTCTATTAAAACCACATCTGGTACGCGACGGTGACCGCGAGGGTGAGATCGAAGACGACGCTGTCGGGGTCGGCGCCCATCGGCGCGCCGGGCACGGTGACGACCCGGGTGCTCGAGAAGTACTTCTGGAGGTCCGCGCCGATCGAGATGCCCTGGTTGTTGCGGATCGGGACCCCGAGGGTCAGATCTGCGCGCACCAGGCCGTTGTACGCGACGGTCGCGTCGTCGTTGGCAGGGTCGGCGTCGACGACCCGGCGATAGCTCGAGACCCCGAGGCCGCCGCCGGCGCCGAACTCGAAGAACACCGGACCCGCAGGGACCTGGAAGTGCGGGCCGAGCGCGATGTCCGTGTGCGAGAGCACCGACCAGCGCCGGCGAATGCTCACCGCC
>NZ_JACCSO010000082.1 GCF_013812955.1 Nannocystis sp.
CCTTCGGCGCGGGCATGCCAAGGAGATCGTTTTCGCACTTCCTTTATTCCCGGGTGCGCAGGCTGCCCTACGCGTGGATCCAGGAATGGCACACCCTTGGAGAACTTCGGGCCGGCGGTACTAGTCCGTGGCCTGGCTCCGCCGGCAGGGCGCCCCAGCATGCTCTTCGAGCTCGTCATGCTCCGGGTCCCGCTCCGTCTTCCGCAGGCCGATCGAGCCGCGGCCGCCTCCGTCGAGCAGCGCCTGTCGGGCCTCGTCGATCCCGGCGACATACCAGCATTCACCAGCGCTCGGGCCCTCGCAACGATCCTTGGCGGTTTTTTTCACGGCACGCCGAGCACTGAGCACCCATCGGGCTGGCTGTGGGCGAGCACCGAACACGAAGCCCCCAAACACTTTCGCCGCGTTGTCCCTGGCATCGCTGCGGCCGCGTGGAGGCTATGGCCGGACTTTAATCTCATGATGGACCCGCTGCGGGCGCTCGCGTGCGGCTCTGTCGTCCAGCCAAAGAGCCCCAGCGTTCGCGCTTGGTTCGGTCTCGACGCAGGTGAGCTCTCCGTCGAACTCGACTGGGGCGAAGCCCAGGACCCCGTGCCCTCACTCGATGCCCCTCGCCCGGCTCCCACAGTGCCCATGGCCGAACTCGAGGATGAAGCGGCTACACCTGCTTCACTTTTCGACGAACCCCCCCCGACACCGGCCCCCTACGAGCTCGAACTCATCGTCGTCAACGTTTCGCTACGAGAGTGGCTCGCTGCACACCAAGGCTAAGATCCATGTCCGAGCAACCTACCTCCCTTCGCCGACTCGTCGCTCCCGGTGAGCTGCGCGGCGATCTATTTCAGATCCTCGGGCAGCCCTCACCGACGGACATCCTCCTCGCTGCCCCGGGGTTGTTGTCCCCCTATTCAGGCTCCCGGTTCATCATCGAGCAGCCCGGCAAACGGCTCCACGCGGAGGCTACTCACGCCTACCGGGCGGCGTTGCTCGAGCAGTTCGCCCAAGGCATCGACCGACTGCCGCAAACGGCCGAGTGGGAGGACATCCTTCGGTCCTGGACAAGCTCCATCGCCGCTGGCGAGGTCCGGGTCCGCCAGGTCGAACGTTTTCCGCTCCACTCGCGGCTCCTGTCGCTCGCGGACCGGTCAATCATTCCGCAGGCACCCTTCGCCCTTACGACCTCCTCCGCAGAGAACGAACTCGCGGTCGAACTGCGCGGGAGCGAGCACACGCGCGCGCGCGCCTGGTTCACGCGCCACTTCGACACTGCCGAACCTCTTGAGGAGGACGTCCTAAAGTGCCTCGAGGAGTCTTGGGCTGGCGAGTACTGCACTCCACGGGACCTCTACTACTTCAGCCTCACCCGTTATTTCGAGAGCTTCGTGGAGGGGATGAACGTCGATGATGACGATAACCCAATGCTCGATCGCCTCACGGACTTCCAACGGTCCGCTTACGATTATGCTAAGGTAATCCTCCGCCGCTACGGTGGTGTGTTCCTCGCCGATGTGGTCGGCCTCGGCAAGACCTACATCGGCCTCGCGCTGCTCAACTACCTCAAGCGTCGCTACGGCGAGCGCGCTGTCGTTATCGCGCCGCCGAGCGTGTGCCCGGCCTGGGAGGAACTTGGCCACGATCTCGACATCGACCTCAAGACCATTTCCCTCGGCAAGCTCGAAGAACTCGAAGAATATACAGACCGAGAGATCGTCGTCATCGATGAGTCTCACAATTTCCGCAATGCAGGAACTCTGCGCTACGAGACGCTTCAACGATGGCTTCGGCCCGACGAGAGTGCTTCGCAACGCAAGATCCTGCTGCTCTCGGCCACCCCGCAAAACAACCGGCCCGAGGACATCAGGAATCAGATCGCGCTGTTTCCGGACAACTATACCAAGCTGCCCTACGAGGACCGGGACGCATGGTTTCGTGACGTGGCCATGGGCCGCGCCTCGCTCCGGGACTTGCTCCAACACATCGTTGTCCGACGAACGCGACGGGACATTGTCCGCTCCTACCCCGACGCCAAACTCCGTGTCCGCGTTGGTCCCGGCAAGTACGAAGTCCGCCCGCTGGAATTCCCAACGCGGCGCTCGGGCGAGGAGCAGTGCCTCCGCTACTCGCTGGACTCGACCTACGGCAAGCAGTTCTACGTCGAGCTACTCGAGGCTATCCGCACCATGCGCTATCCCCTACAAGGGGTCGGCCGCTACCTCCACGAGGACGCCGAGGGTGACCCGCGCGTGTCCGACCTCCGCCGAGGTGGCAACAGCGTGCGCGGGTTGTTCAAGGTCTTGCTGCTCAAGCGCCTCGAGTCGAGCATAGAGGCTCTCCACAACACCCTGGTCCGGCTCGACGACAAGCTCGCCCACGGTCTGAAGGAGGTCGAGCAAGGCCGAGTTCCGCTCCCGCCGCGGGCGAAGTCGAGCGAGGAGGCAGACGATGACGCGCCAAACTCGCTACCTGTCACGTTGTTCAAGTCCGAGCAACTGCTCGGAGACATCCGAGCCGACAAGCAAGTCGTGAGTAGCCTCGTTCATCAGGTCAAGATCCTGAAAGTCCGCAGCGACGAGAAGTTCGAACGTTTAATCGACTACCTCAACCAGCGCCCTCCCAAGCAACACAAGACCATCATCTTCACCCAATTTGCCGACACAGCGCACTACCTTGCGGCGAAACTCGGCGAGCTCTTTGGTCGGACCGAGGTCGTCACTGGAGCGAGTTCGGGAATTATCAAGATCACTCGGCGCTTCGCGCCGAAGGCGAATCGCGGCCGTCAGAGCGACCTCGACACGGAGATCGATCTCCTGATCAGTACCGACACGCTCTCCGAGGGTGTCAATCTCCAAGACGCGGATACCCTCATCAACTACGACCTCCACTGGAACCCCACCCGCCTGATCCAGCGCGCCGGTCGTATTGATCGCCTCGGGAGCGAACACGACGAGATCCATATCTGTGGTTTCGTGCCCCAGCGCGAACTCGAAGCTGACCTCAAGCTCATCGAGATCCTGCAAGAGCGCATCCGAGAGTTCATTGAGGTGTTCGGCGAGGACAACAACATCCTTCCTGGCCACGAACGTCCCGACATCGACCAAGTCCAGGCCGCATACACAGGCGCAGTCCTCGACGCCGCTGATGCAAGCGACGACCTCGACGGGCTAAGCCGCCACTCCGACGAACTCGTTCGCTTGCGCAAGGCGGAGCCCGAGTACTTCGCCCGCATCATGGAGATGCGACCTGGTCGTCGAGCGGTCAGTCAGATCGGCCCATCGGTCGTCGCAACACGCTGCGGCTGGTACTGGGAATTTTGGACTCCCTCTAATAAAGTTGAACTCACCCGCGTCAACACCAGCGAGGCGTTCGAACTATTGCGCCGTCACGCGGAGGCAGGTGAGGCTGCCAGCTTGGAACCGGACGAGAACGACCGAGACCTTGTCGAGCGAGCGCGCGCCCAATTCGAGCCGCTCGTCGAACTCTTTCGACAGCGCAGGCTTGAGCCCCAGTTGTCCAAGATCGAGCTATACGTGCTCGATCGTCTCGAACAATACCGCAAGAAGTCCCCCGAGTCCAAGCGCCAGCTTCTCGGTCGCATCGAGGCGTGGGTCAAGGGCGGCTCTGCCCAACTCGTGCTCCGCAAGCAAGCCCAGCTATGGAAGCGAGAGAAACTCACTCCCGCAGTCATCGTCGAGGAAGCACGGTTGTTGATGGCTAGATTTCCCGCGCAAGAAGAAGATTTAGGGGATCCGGAAGTCGTTGGGACAGTCTTCGGAAGGGTTAGGACGAAGCCCGAGCCACCGGCGAAGCCGTGATGCGGTAGCACCTACCGACGCCAGTATCGATAGAGGTCAGCTTCCGGTGCCCATTTCGTTGCCGGGATGGCGTGCGGTCAGGCGAAGACTACGAGTGCGGGCTGAGCCACCGCGGCGTCTCTGCGCGTGGCGCAAGATGAGCGCGCATCGCCGCTCAGGTAGTGCAAAAAGCTGTCACAGGTCCCCAACCTGTGACAGCTTTTTGGACGAAGCGTGACTAGCGGAGATAACGGCAGAACAAACCGGAGATCAACAAACCCGCGCGCGTTTTCGAGAATTCAGGGCTGCGCTTGTACTGGCACGGGGTTTGCTGACGCCTAGAACTTGTTCCACAGATACTGATTCGTGATCTCGTGGTGGAACTGGACCTCGGCGGCTTTGATCAAATTACCGAGGGCGCGCGGGCAGCGTTCGGCGGAGGCTTGTTTGACCTCGGCGAAGCGGCTCTGGACGCCTTCGCCGAGCAGGTCGGTGACCACTTTGCTCGACTTGAACAGGCGGATGGCGTCGTTGATGTTGTCGGGCAGGAAGCGGGTGCGGGCGCGCTTGCTGGCGACCTCGGCGGCGTCGGGCTGCGGGCCCTCGAGGCCGACGCGCAGCAGCGTATAGACGGACATGTACGGGTTGGCGTCGGGGGCGACGCTGCGGACCTCGATGCGGGCGGAGCGTTCGTTGCCGAGCGGGATGCGGACCATGGAGCCGCGGTCGGAGGCCGAGGCCTTGATCTGGTTCGGGGCCTCGAAGTGGGGGTCGAGGCGGCGGTAGGCGTTGACGCTGGCGTTCAGGACCAGGCAGATGTCGGGCGCGCAGTTGAGGATGCGCTCGAGGAAGGTCCAGCCGGACGCCGACAGGCCGCTCTCGCCGGCCTGGTCCCAGAACAGGTTCTGCTTGTCGCGCAGCAGCGAGATGTTGGTGTGCATCCCGTTGCCGTTGATGCCGGTGACCGGCTTGGGCAGGAAGCTGGCGCTCATGTCCATGTTCTGCGCGACCTGCCGGCACAGCAGCTTGTAGAGCTGGACCTGGTCGGCGGCGATCACGGCCTCGGTGTGGGCGAAGTTCATCTCGAACTGCGAGGGGGCGACCTCGGGGTGGTCCTTCTCGTTGCCGAAGCCCATCGCCCGCTGGACCTCCGCGGCCGAGTCGATGAAGCGGCGCAGGGGGTCGCCCGGGAGCGAATGGTAGTAGCCGCCGGTGGAGATGAAATCGAAGTGACCGGTCTCGTCGTAGCGGCGCTCGGCGTCGCGGCCCTTGAACAGGAAGCCCTCGATCTCGTGCGCGAACTGGGCGGTGGTGCCGTCCTTGGCGTGCAGGGCCGCGGTGTAGGCCTTGAGCCGCGCGCGCAGGTCGGCGTGGTAGGGCGCGCCGTCCTGGCTGCGGACCTCGGCGAATACCAGCACCTTGCCGGGGCCGAACACGTCCGAGGGCAGCCAGTAGAATGCAGGCCAATCGATCGCCAGGCGCAGGTCCGACTCGTGCTGCTGGGAGAAGCCGCGCACCGAGCTGCCGTCGAAGGTCAGGTTGTCGGCCGAGCGGATCAGGTACTTCTTGTCGTAGTCGAGCATGTGCAGCCGGCCCTCGAGGTCGGTGAAGCACACGGTCACGGCCTTGATCCGCTTCTCGTCGGTGAGGTACTTGACCCGCTGCTCGCGGGCCTTGTCTTCGGTGATACGGGCGAGCCGGGCGGTCTTGACCTCGGTGTTCATCTCCTCGAGCCGCTCATAGGGGATCTCCAGGAAGTCGCGTAAGAGGGACCGGTCGGCGGAGGGTTCTTTGGTGGCCACGGGGGCTATCTGCCACGTCGACTAAGATAAAATCAACCAGAATTATTCTATCTATCACGCATCCGCCGCACTCGACGGTCCGTCCGGGCGCCAGCGCGCGTCCGGCGCAGTCTTCTGCGGCGCGGCCCCCGGCATCCCTCACCACCCGTCCTCCCTCCAGTCTGCCCCGTACTTGGAATCTCTCCGGGGTACAGACACAAACGGTCATGGCACGTCGCATCGCCCTGTTCACCGCGCTCGCTGGCTTCCTTTCGCTCGACTGCAAAACCACCGACCCCGCCGACACCGACGCCGCTTCGAGCGGCGGCTCCTCCTCCGGCCTGACGACGGTCGGCCCGACGACCCTCACCGCCACCAGCACCGGCGAGCCGACCACCAGCGGCAGCAGCACCGGCCCCGGCACCACCCTGGGCGAGAGCTCGGGCAGCGGCAGCGCGACCGCGACCGGGACCACCGACATGACGACCGGCCCGGTCGGCCCCTGCAAACCGATCGCCTGCAGCGACGGCAAGACCTGGGCCTGCGGCGACTGCATCGACAACGACGGCGACGGCCTGGTCGACCTCGCCGACATCGAGTGCATCTCGCCCTGCGACGACCGCGAGGACACCTTCGCCACCGGCCTGCCGGGCGACAACATGGACCCCTGCAAGCAGGACTGCTTCTTCGACGGCAACTCCGGCGGCGGCAAGGGCGACTGCAACTGGAACCTCGCCTGCGACCCGATGAACCCCGGCGGCGAATCCTGCCCCTACCAGGAGGGCAAGGTCTGCGCCGACACCCAGTCGATGGAGTGCATCGAGACCTGCAACACCCCGAGCGGCTGCGACTGCTTCGGGTGCTGCACGATCGCGGTCGACGGGAAGAGCTATGACATCTACCTCGGCGACAAGGACTGCTCGGTCGACAACATCGACAACTGCCGGTCGTGCACCAAGAACGACGACTGCGACGACCCCTGCATGCCGGAGATGTGCGAGCTCTGCTTCGGCGAGACCGAGCTGCCCGACGGCTGCGACGTGCCGCTGTGCGAGGGCCTCGACCCGTGCATGATCGACAAGGAGGGCATGTCGAACTGCCCCGAGGGCACCTACTGCCAGACCGGCTGCTGCCAGCTGCTCGTGCCCGGCTGATCGCCGCGGCGCCGGCCCGGGCC
>NZ_JACCSO010000098.1 GCF_013812955.1 Nannocystis sp.
GCCCAATTCAGCGGCGGCCGCGTCCGCCTTCGCGCTGGCGACGTCGGGCGCCGCGGCGACCCCTTCGAGTGCCGGCAGCGTGGCCGCGGCCCGCCTCGGCGAGGTCGCGCAGGTCGAGATCCACCCGCGAGAGAACCGCAACTTTCGCAGCCTCGACGGTCAGCTCGGGGTCGACCTGGCCGTGTTCGCCGACGCCGGCGCCAGCCCGGTCGAGGTCGCCGCCGCGGTGCGCGAGGTGGTCGCCGATCTGCAAGCGAGCCCGCGCATCGGCGACCTGCAGGTGATCGTGTTCGAGGATCAGGGCGAGATGATCCTCAAGACCCTCGCGGACCTGCGCAACACCGGCATCTACGGCGGCATCCTCGGCGTCATCGTCCTGTACCTGTTCCTGCGCCGGATCGGCACCACGCTGGTCGCGGCGCTCGGGATCCCGCTGACCTTGCTGGCGACCTGCGGCGTGCTGCTGATGCGCGGCGAGGAGCTCAACTGCATCGTCCTGCTCGGCCTGGTGCTCGGCGTCGGCATGCTGGTCGACAACGCGGTCGTGATCGTCGAGGCGATCGAGCACCACTCGAGCCTCGGCGCGCCGCCGCTGCAGGCGATCCGCCAGGGTGGGCGCGACGTCAGCCTGGCGACCGTGGCCTCGACGCTCTCGAGCGTGATCGTGTTCTTGCCGCTGGTGTTCGGCGACCCCGCGGATCCGATGGCGGCGATGCTGTCACCGCTCGGCCTCACCTTCGCGATCGTGCTGCTGTGCAGCCTGTTCACCAGCCAGACCCTCGTGCCGCTGCTGATGCCCGCGGTGCTGCGCATGAACCGGGGCCGGCCGACGCGGTCGAGCCCGATCATGGACCGCATCGGCGCCGGCTACCGCTGGCTGATTGCCCGGACCCTGCGGTATCGCCGGAGCACGCTGCTGCTCAGCCTGCTGCTCGCGGTCAGCGTGTACTACCCGGCGCGTAACCTGAACATCAACCTCACCGATCTCGAGCCGCGCCCCGACCAGGTCGAGATCGCGATGCAGTTCATCGGCAGCCCCGGTTACAAGGAGGTCGCCGGCAAGGTCGAGCTCGTCGAGCAGGCCCTGCTCGCGCGCAAGGACGAGCTCGGCATCGCCCACGTCAGCTGCCGCTACAGCGACTTCGGGGCCCGCTGCGGCGCCCACCCGAAGGTCCGCGCGGAGGCCGAGGCCGAGGTCGAGGCCTTCACCGCGCAGATCGGCAGGGCGCTTCCCGAGCAAGCCGGCGTGCGCTACCTGCTCGGCGAGGAGGCGCAGGGCCAGTGGCGCGGCGGCAACGGTGATCGCCGCGAGGTCGATCTGGCGATCAAGGGCGAGGACATGGGCGTGCTGATGCGACTCGGCGAGCAGGCGGCCGAACACCTGCGTCGCACCCTGCCGCGCGGCGATCCGGCCGCGCCCGACGACGGTGGTTACGACGCGGTGATCGGCCCCTACGACGAGGGCTCGCGCGAGCTGCACGTCAAGCTCGACAGCGCCGCGATGCATCGTTATGGCCTGCGCGCCGACGAGGTCTCCCGCCTGATCCAGACCGCGTTTCAGGGCCTGCCGCTCGGCCAGGTCCGCGGCCCCGACGGCCAGATCGAGCTGCGCCTGTCGGCCGACGGCGGGCAGCGCCAGGGCGAGGAGGACGGCCCGAGCCTCGAGGTGCTGCGCGACCTGAAGCTGCCCGTCACCACCGCGGCCGGCCCGACCGAGGTCGCGGTCGGCTCGCTCGCCACCTTCGAGCGCACGCGCGCGCCGTTCTTCGTGCAGCGGATCGATCGTGAGACCCAGGTCAAGGTGAAGGTCCGATTCTTCACCCCCGACGCGGTGAAGCACCGCGGCGCCGTCAACGAGGCGATGGCCAGCTTCAGCTTCCCGGCCGGCTACAGCAGCGGCGAGCCGAACCGCTGGCGCGGGCCCAGGGACGGCAGCGGCACCGCCCTGCTGATCAACCTCGGCCTGTGTCTGCTGCTCGTATACGCGGTGATGGCCTCGCTGTTCGAGAGCTTCCTGCAGCCCTTCGCGATCCTCGTCACCTGCCTGCTCGGCTGCCTCGGCGCGCCCTGGGCGTTGTGGTTGACGGACACGACCGTCGACATCACCGCGATGATCGGAATTTTCATCCTGATCGGGATCGTCGTCAACAACGGCATCATGCTGATCGATCGCACGATCCAGCTGCGCAGCGCCGGCATCCCGCGCGACGAGGCTCTGGCGCTGGCGGGCCGCGATCGCATCAGGCCGATCCTGATGACCGCGGGCACGACCATCCTCGGCCTGGTGCCGATGCTGATCCATCACCCGACCCTGGCCGGCGTGTACTACCACGCGATCGCGCTGGTCATCGCCGGCGGCCTGCTGACCAGCACCCTCGTCACCCTGGTGTTCCTGCCGGCGAGCTACAGCCTGCTCGAGGACCTCGCGCTGGCCAGCCGCGCCCGCTGGCGCTGGACCCTCGACCTCGGCACGCGCCGGCCCCGGCGTTGACGGCGATCCGAACGGCCCGCCGGCAAGGTCGGCGGGATCGCAGATACGGCCGGCGCGCCGCTCGCCCGGCGTCCCCGGCGGTGCCCGTGCGCCTGAGCCGCCCGTGATTCGCGGCGCCCGCGCGGCCCATGCAGACTCCCGTGGCGCGCTCGGATCCGCTAGCTTGGGATCCTGCGGTCGAAAAGGAGATCCTCGCCATGCGCCTGTCACGGTCGGTCCTCGCGCTCCTCATCCTGCCCGCCTGCGCAACGGAAACGGACCAGCCGTTCATCACCGGCAACCTGGCGTCGGCGAGCACCACGGGCAGCAGCGGCGCCAGCACGGCCACCTCGACCAGCGGTCTGCCGACCACGACAGGGGACGGCCCGACCGGCGAGCCCGGCACCAGCTCGTCCGGGATCGACCCGAGTGACCCGGGCACCAGCACCAGCTCGAGCAGCGGCGAGCCCGGCACCGGCGGCACCAGCAGCAGCGGCGAGCCCGGCAGCTCCGGCTCGAGCAGCGGCGGCTCTCATTGCGAGGACGGGGCGAAGAACGAGGACGAGACCGACCTCGACTGCGGCGGCAGCTGCCCCGCCTGCGTGCTCGGTGCGGCCTGTCTGCTCGACTTCGACTGCGGATCCGAGTGGTGTGACGCCGGCACCTGCGCCGTGCCCGGCTGCCTGCTCGACGGCGACTGCGATGGCTTCGACACCGCGTGCATCGAGTCGACCTGCGATCCGCTCACCAAGACCTGCGCGCTCGCCCCGGTCAATGACGGTCTGGCCTGCGAGGGCGACGGCGACCTGTGCACGGCCGGTGGTGTCTGCGACAAGGGCGGCTGTCTCAACGAGCAGCCGGTCGTCTGCGGTGGCCTCGACAACTTCTGCGGCACCGGCGAGTGCGACCCCGGCACGGGCGGCTGCGTCGCGGTGGCCAAGCCCGGCAGCGAGGGCCTCGCCTGCGACGACGGCTTCAGCTGCACCCCGAACGACAGCTGCGCGAGCGGGCTGTGCGGCGCGGGTGGCCCCGGATATCTGTTCTTCGAGGACTTCAGCGCCCCGGCGCCCGGCTGGGAGCTCGGAGCGACCTGGGCGATCGGCGCGGCGGCCCCATCGATCGCCGGCTACAACGGCGCCGACCCGGACGCGGATCACAGCCCGGGCCCCGACGAGATGCTGGCCGGCGTCGTGATCGGCGGGCTGCTCGCCAAGGGTGAACAGCCCAAGACTTGCCTGAGCTCGCCCGAGATCGCGGTGCCGGGCGAGGGCCCGCTGTGGCTGACCTTCTGGCGCCACCTCCACACCGACTTCTTCCCGTTCGTGGTCCACACCGTCGAGGCCTTCGACGGTCAGGACTGGCAGGAGCTCGAAATCGGCTACGCCAACCCCGGCATCGAGGATCTGGCGTGGACCTTCCTCGAGTACGACATCAGCGGATATGCCGGCCCCAAGCTGCGTGTGCGCGTCTGTTACAGCCACACCCCGGAGGCCCTCGCGCACGCGGGCTGGAGCCTCGACGACCTCACCGTCGGGCCCTACAGTTGCACGCCCACGGAGTGACTCTTGAGCCTCGACCTCGCCGACCTGTGGACCCGCGCCGCCGCGGCCGCCGCGGACCACCACTCGATCACCGAGCTCGGCTCACCGTCCGCGGTGCTGATGGAGCGCGCCGCCCTGGCCTGCGTGGCCGCGATCACCCGCGTTCGTGACGGTCGGCCGGTGCACGTGCTGTGCGGCCCCGGCAACAACGGCGGC
>NZ_JACCSO010000158.1 GCF_013812955.1 Nannocystis sp.
GCGGAGATCGCCGGGAGCACGATGGCAGGTGGGCGTCGGGTGGCGCGGGCGACCTCGTCGATCGCGGGCCACTCCTGGTGCGCCTCGCTCAATTGATTGGGCTCGCCGAGCAGCTCGGTCGTGGCGAACTCGGCGAGCATGGCGGCGGGCGGGGTCCAGGTCGAGGACGCGGCTGTCCCGGAAGACATGTCCTTCGGGGTCAGTACCAACAAAGTCTCGGGCAGCTCGGCCTCGGGGCCCTCGCCGTGGCGCAGGCCGAGCAGGGTCGCCAGCGCATCATCGCCGGCCGCGGGCAGCTCGCGCGCGCGCCAGCCGAGCAGGGCCGCGGCGAGGGCGATGGCGGCGACGGCGTGGCCGAGGTCGTGCTGGCAGTAACGAAACCCGCGCTCGCCGTACTTCCAGGCCTCGCGCCACGCGATCGAGGACAGGCCGACGAGCACGCCGGGTTCCGGCAGGTCGTGGGTCAGCGCCTGCCAGGTCGCGGCGGGTAGCGAGGCGCGGCGCTCGAGCGCGTGCAGCAGCGGGTTGTAGTGATAGAGGCCCGGCGCGGGCGAGAGGCCGTCGATCGCGGGCGCGAGCAGGTAGGCCTCGGTCGGGTGCAGGTTGCCGCTCGAAGGATTGACGCGAAGCGACCAGCGCGAGCTGCCGGCCTGCTTCCACGCCGACAGGGCCAGGCTGTGCAGCAGCAGGGCGTCCAGCCACTCGAGGTCCAGCGGCGCGGCGGCGACCGCTCCGCGTGACACCGCCGCATAGCTCGGCCCGTCCGGCAGAGGCCGGCGCGGCAGGGCCAGCGTCTCGGCGCCGCTGTACACGCGAAACGGGTTCGGCTGGCTGTCCCAGTCGAGGTAACCGAGCGAGGCGGCGTAGCGCCCGGGGCGGTGCTTGCTGCGCGCGTGGTAGGCCAGCACCCGCTCATGGTCGTCGGACACGAGGCGACCATAACAGCGAACGGGCAGCGCGGCCACCCGGGTTCATGCGCTTCCTCCGGGAAGAGCTGATGCCGCAGATCCACAAGAGTCATCGGACCACCGCCGAGGCGGCCATCGTCGGCGAGTCGCTGGGCGGCTTGTTTGCGCTCGAGACCTTCTTCGTCGAGCCCGACCTCTTCGACACTTATATCGCCATCAGCCCGAGCCTGTGGTGGAACAGCCTCGCGCTCGCAAAAACCGCCGCTGCACGGCTGGGCGCGTCCGACAAGTATGATCATAAGACCCATAAGACCCTGTTCCTCGCCAGGGAGCACGAGGACTCGGGGCCCGGCGCCCAGATCGTCGCGGACGCGCTGCGCGAGGCGGCCGTCCCGGGCTTGACCTGGCACTACGCGCCGATGCCCGAGGAGCGCCACGGCACCATCGATCACGGCGCCGCGCTCAAGGCGTTTCGAACCGTCTTCGCGCCTCACACGATCAAGAAGCGCAGCGCCCAGCGGTAGAGCGCGAGCAGCGGGCCCACCGGCTGCGGCAACAACGTCGGGAAGATCGACGGGTGGGCGCCGCGGGCAGACGTGCTGGGGCGCGTGAAGGCTCGCTGAACCACGAGCCGGGCAAGTGCTCGTGCTGGGCTGGTCCGCGAGGTGTCCACGGTGCGCGGTGCGATCCCGCCCGTGCGACCGCGGGCGCCAGGTCTGCATGCGGGTAGTCCCGCGTCGATGTCCGTGTGCGACACTCGGCGGATGTCGTCCGCCGACGCGCGACTGCACGTCGATCACACCGGCTTCTACCGCGGCATCCTCGCGATCGGAGTGGTCGCCGTCCCGGCCTTCGGCTTGATCGATTGGGACCTCAGCTACGATTCCTTCGCGGTGCGCCTGGCCTTCGCGGGGGCCGCGCTGGCCGCATTCGTCGGCTCGTACACGTCGGCCGTGGTTCGCCGCAATCTCCGGCTCGCGCCGCTGCTGCTCTGTTACGGCCTGTTCACCTGGTTCGCTTACATCGCTTACCGCCACGACATGCAGCTGGACGACATCTTCGGCATCTTGCCGGTGGTGATCGGCGTGGCGGTGGTCATCCGCCGGCCCCGGGAGATCGCCATTCTGATCGGCTACATCGCCGCCGTGCTCGCGGTCGCCTTTCAGCTCATGGAGGCGCCGGCGGTCAGCTTCGGCGTCCCGTTCTCGATGTTCGCGGTGTTCGCCGGGATCCTCGGCTGGATGAGCGTGTGGCGGGCCCGCCTCGAGGACGAGCTGCAGGTCGCCAATGCGACGCTCGAGGCGCGGGTCGCCGAGCGCACGGCGTTGCTCGAGCGCGAGATCGCCGAGCGGCTCGCCGCCGAGCAGCGCTCGAACGCCGCCAACGAGGCCAAGTCGCGCTTCCTCGCCAACATGAGCCACGAGCTGCGCACGCCGCTCAACGCGGTGATCGGCTACACCGAGCTGGTCGAGCAGGAGCTGGCCGACTCCGACCAGGCGCACCACTGCAAGGACCTCGACAAGGTCGGTCGCGCGGCCAAACACCTGCTGACGATCATCGACGACATCCTCGACCTCTCGCGCGTCGAGGTCGGCTCGCGCGCGCTCGGCTGCGAGCCGGTGGCCGTGCACGCGGTCACCGACGACGCGGTCATGATGGTTCGGCCGGCGATCGACGCCCACCGCGACCGCTTGACGGTGACGGTGGCCCGGGACCTGGTGGTCGCCGGCGACCGCGAGGCGCTGGTCCGGGTGCTGGTCCACCTGCTCGACAACGCGGCGAAGTTCACGGCCGACGGGACGATCACGATCGCGGCGCGCCGGGTCGGCGACGAGATCGAGATCGAGGTCCGCGACACCGGCATAGGCATCCCCGAGGCGGCGCGCGCCCAGATCTTCGAGCGCTTCACCCAGGCCGACGACAGCTCGACCCGCAACCACGGCGGCGTGGGCCTCGGCCTCGCGATCTGCAGGGAGCTGGTCGCGCGCATGCGAGGCACCATCGCGGTCGCCAGCGCGGTCGGTGAGGGGACCGCGTTCACCGTGCGACTGCCCGCGGCTTGAACGGCTCAGGGGCCGAAGCTGCGCAGGCGCCGGTAGAGCGTCGAGGCGCTGATACCGAGCTCGGCGGCGGCCGCACGCTGTTGGCCGCCGTGACGCGCGAGCGCGGCGAGGATCGCCGCGTGCTCGAGCTGTTGCAGCGTGCCGGTCGCGGCCGATGGGGTCGGTGTTGGCGGGACTTCGTGCAGGTCGTCGGGCAGGTCGCAGGGCTCGACGCAGGGGCCGGTGGCGAGGGCCGCGGCGCGCTCCATCGCGTGCTCGAGCTCGCGCACATTGCCGGGCCAGGTGTGGCCGCGCAGGCGGAGGGCGGCGGCGGGGCTGATGGGTAGGGCCTGGCGGCCGAGGCGAAGGGCGGCGGCGGCGAGGAAGGATTCGGCGAGCGGGAGGATGTCCTCGAGGCGCTCGCGCAAGGGGGGCACGCGCAGCTCGATGACACGGAGGCGATAATAGAGGTCGCGACGGAAGCTGCCCGCGGTGACGGCGGCTGCGAGGTCGCGATGGGTCGCCGCGAGCACGCGGGCGTGGATCGGACGGACGTGGTTCTCGCCGATGCGGCGGATCTCTCGCTGCTGTAAGGCGCGCAGGAGCTTGACCTGCATCGCGGGAGACATCTCGCCGACCTCGTCGAGGAACAAGGTGCCGGCGCCGGCGGCCTCGAGCAGGCCGATGCGATCGCGGGCCGCTCCGGTGAAGGCGCCGCGGGCATGCCCGAACAGCTCGCTCTCGAGCAGGGGCTCGGCCATCGCGCCGCAGTGCAGCGCCACGAACGGCGCCGCGGCCCGGGCCGAGCGGGCGTGGATGTGACGGGCGATGCGGTCCTTGCCAGTGCCGCTGTCCCCGAGGATCAGCACGGCGCTGTCGACCGTCGCCAGCTTGCGCGTCAGCTCGAGCACGCGCCGCATCGCCGGGCTGCGCGTGCTCAGCAGGTCGTCGTCCGCGACCAGGCGCTTCACCGCGACGTTGGCCGGCACCTGCGCGTGGTGCCCGTCCAGCAGCGCGCCCCAGGCCTCGCGCGGGCGCGCGTTGAAGCGACACGCGTCGTCGCCTCGCGCGAGGCAGCGGTCCTCGAGCACGACGATGTCACGACCCTCGGCGCCGCTCAGATAACCACTGGCGAAGCCGGCGAGCGTCCAGCACACCGGGACCTCGGCGCGGCCGCAGTGCAGGAGGTGCTGCTCGGCCTCGTAGGAGGCGGGCACGGTGGCGCCTCCCGGGGTCATCGGTCCGGTGCCGGGGGCGAGGCGCAGCATGCCCTGCAGGAGCCCGAGGCGGCCGCCGGCCTCGCGCATGGTCTCGTGGTCGTCCCAGGCGAAGCGCTCGCGCATGGCCTCGGCGGCGCGGCTGCCCTGGGCGTGGCCGAAGCGCAGCAGCAGGGCGCGGGCGCCGTCGAGGCCGAGGGCATCGACGAGGTCACGGCGCAGCGCGCCCATGGCGGTGGCGTCGACGATGAGGGCGCGCTCGCCGGCGAAGCGCACGACGCCGGTCTGCGGGTCGACGGCGAGCAGCGCGTGGATGTCGAGGTCTTCGGCGCGCATGGTCGGTCATTGTGCCCGAAGCGACCGGTCAGTGTGCGCGGCGCGAGTGGAGCCGTGCACACAAGTGCGGGAGATCTCGAGTGGCGCGCGCTGTGCTTTGGAGGGGGCACATGATGCCTCGAATCAACATCTTCGACCCGGCGTTTCGCGCCGACCCCTATCCCCACTACGCGGCGCTTCGTCGCGACAGCCCGGTCTGCCAGGTCGACCCCGGCGGCATGTGGGCAGTGAGCCGTCACGACGACATCGTCGCCATGCTGCGCGATCCAGCGCGCTTCTCGTCGATGGCGTTTCGTGCGGTGTGGGAGCCCCCGTGGGTCGGCTACAACCCGCTGGCGCGGTCGATCCTGGCGATGGACGGGCCGGCGCATGCACGGCTGCGGACCCTGACGAGCCGCGCGGTCGGACCTCGCGCGGTGGCCCGTCTCGAGCCGGCGATCCGCGAGCGCGCGGCGCAGCTGGCGGCGCGGCTCGCCGAGGCCGACGGTGAGGTCGAGTTCGTCACGGCGTTCGCGGCGCCGCTGCCGGCCTTCGTGATCGCCACGCTGCTCGGGCTCGACCCGAACCTCGGGGTCTCGTTCAAGCGCTGGGCCGACGACTTCCTGTCGGTGACGCCGGAGCCGATCGATGAGGCCCACGCGGCGCGGGTGCGCGGCACGATCGCGGAGCTGTCGGCGTACATGCACGCGGTGATCGGCGAGCGCCGGCGGGCGCCGGTCGACGACATGGTCAGCGAGCTGCTGCGCGCCGAGGTCGACGGCCAGCACCTGAGCGACGCGGAGCTGCTCGAGTTCATGATTGCGATCTTGCTCGGCGGGCTCGAGACGACCACGCATTTGCTGGCGACCTCGGCGGTGTTCCTGGCCGATCATCCGGATATGTTGACCCGGCTGCGCGCGGAGCCGGCGCTGGTCGCCGCGTTCGTGGAGGAGATGCTGCGTTATGACGGGCCGAGCCAGACCTTGCCGCGGGTGACGACCCGCGAGGTCGCGCTCTCGGGGGTGACGATCCCCGCGGGCTCGCTGGTGCTCGCGCTGGTCGGCTCGGCCGGCCGCGACGAGCGTCGGTTCCCCGACCCCGAGCGCTTCGACCTCGGGCGTGGCAGCGCGGCGCTGAACTTCGGGCACGGGGTGCACTTCTGTCTCGGCGCCGCGCTGGCCCGCATGGAGGCGCAGATCGGGCTCGAGACATTGGTCCGCAGCTTCGTGGCGATCGAGCGGCTGCCGGGGCCGCTCGAGTACAATCGCACGATGACGGTCCGCGGCCCGGTCGCGGCCCGGCTGCGGTTCACGCCCGGCTGAGGCTCAGCTGTCGCCTCACAGCAGCGGGAAGACCACCTGGAAGAATACGAGCAGGCCGAAGAGGGCCAGCAGCGCCCACACGATCGCCGTCTGGCGCGTGCCGGTGAGTCGTCCGGCGAGCCCGAATGCGACCAGCGGGACCCAAAGGTAGCTGAGCTGGACCATCTCGGTCTCGGACAGCGAGCCGCCGAATACCGTGTAGACCAGCGCGGCCCCGAGTCCGCCGCCCCACAGCGGCAGCCGCCACTCGAGCGTTTGCATGGGACCGCGCCGCGGCGCCGGCACGACCGACGACGGTGTGACGAGGGCCGCGCCGTCGAGCACACGCAGGGCATCGGCGGCGCTGGCGATGCGCTGGCCGATCGCGGGCTCGAGCATGGCGTCCAGGAGC
>NZ_JACCSO010000114.1 GCF_013812955.1 Nannocystis sp.
GGAGGAGGCCCGCGCGCTGGCGCGGCACCTCGCCGCCCACCTCGCGCACCTGCGCCAGTTTCGTGGACTGGCCTATGTCGGCGCCGCTCCGCTGCCGCGCAGGCCCGCGACGAGCTGGCCCGAGGGACAGGTCGCTGCAGCATCGGCCGCGGCTTCGGAGACTGTATCGCCGCCATCCGCGGCGTCGCCGACGGCACCGCCGATCGCCAGCCCGACGGAGCCAGCCCGCGGGTCCGCGAGCGTGAGCCGGGCGGCCCCGGGATCTGTCCATGTTGATCTCTCTGCAGATCGTGTCGCAGGCGCTCCGCGCGATCCCGATGAACGTACCGCCGAGCGCGCGACCTGGCCTTCAAGACAGGCCGAGGAGCGCGCGCCAGGCGATCGGTCCGCACTGGCGCCTCAACGTCCAGTCGTTGCAACGACCGTGCCTTCGCCGACCGTGCGCTTGCCTGTAGCGACACCTTCGGCCGATGAGCCGCAGCCGGCCGGCCACGGGGTGCGCGATCAGGCCCGGACCTGGAGCGCGGCCGAGAAGCTCGACTATCTGCGGCGCAAGAACCTCGGCAACTGCCAGCGCTGCAAGCTGGCCGGCAGCCGCACCAACATCGTCTTCGGCGTCGGCAACCCGGAGGCCGAGCTGATGTTCATCGGCGAGGCCCCAGGTTTTGACGAGGACCGCGAGGGTGTGCCGTTCGTCGGCGCCGCCGGCCGTAAGCTGACGCAGTGGCTCGGCCGCCTCAGCCTCACGCGTGATCAGGTCTACATCGCCAACGTGCTCAAGTGTCGGCCGCCGAACAACCGAGATCCTGAGCCAGACGAAGTGGAGCGTTGTTCTCCGTTCTTGCGGGCCCAGATCCGGGCGATCGCACCGCGAGTGATCGTCGCGCTCGGCCGGCACGCCGGGATGTTGCTGCTCGGCGACGGCCACGAGCGGACCCTGCGGGAGATGCGGGGCCGCAGCTGGGCCTACCGCGATCCGGGAGGTGCGCACGAGGCCCTCCTGTACGTCACCTATCATCCCTCGTACGTGATACGCCGTGAGCGCGAACTGCCGCCCGGCCAGCGAAACCCGGCGGATGACACGGTGATGGCGGATCTACAGCAAGCGCTGCAGAAGCTGCGAAGCGTGTGACGCTTCGCGGTGCTTTCGTGGTGCTGCGTCGCGCGAGTCGCGTACGTTTTTTAGCCGCGCAAGTTTTGTGTGCGTCTGCGTGTTGAGCGTCGCCGCGGTCTCGTCGTCGGAGCGTAAAACAGTTGACGCTTCGGCGACGCTTTCTTAAAGTCCTTGGTCCGCGAAGGCGCTGCCTCCGAACGTGGTGACCGATGACGAAGGCTGAACTGATCGAGAAGATTGCTCGTTCGCGGGAGCTCCCGCCGGACGTCACGAAGAAGTGCATCGGCCAGATCCTGGACCTCGCCTTCGATGAGCTCGGCACCTACTTCGTGCGTGCCAAGGTCACGCGTTCGCAGTGTCCGCGCTTCACCTTCCCGGGCTTCGGCACCTTCACCAAGAAGAAGCGTAGCGCTCGCAACGGCGTCAACCCGCGGACCCTCGAGCCGATGACGATCGAGGCCGCATACACGATCGACTTTCGACCGGGCACCGACCTGCGACAGAACTTGAACGCCAAGGTCGCCGTGGCCAGCGCGGTCAAGGGCAAGCGCCGCGCCGGTGCAGCCCAGCTCGGCCAGCTCGAGATGGACCCGGTCGACCCCGCGGGGCTCTCCGTTGTTCCCGCGGCCCACGCAGTGGCGGCCGTGCTCGACGAGGACGACGACGACAGCGTGCCGATCCATCGCCGTCGCTTCACCGATCGCGACGACCTCGAGGACGATCTCGAGGAGGCGCTGACGGAAGAGCTCGGTGATGTCGTGGAGGCCGGGTACCAGCTCGACCCGGCGCCGATGCAACGCGCCCGGCTGCGCGGCGCCGCCTCGACCCCGCGCACCGGCTCCTGAGCGCCACAAACACTTCGACAAACACTTCGACCCGAGGCAGCCGGTGGGCTGGCTCGGGTCGAGGAGCCGCGAACGCGGTCCGGTGATTACTGGTTGGGGGCGGCGATCTTGGACGGCGGCTGCGGACGCGGCACCGGCTTGAGCGGGGCCGGCTTGATCGTGCCGGGGTTGCTGGGAGTGGCACCGCCGTGGTGGCTGCTGGTGTTGTTGATCGTGTCGTTGGGCTTCGGGGGCTCGGGCGTGTTCGGCTTCAGGCGGGTTCCCGGGGCCGGGGCGGGAGGATTGCTCGGATCTTCACGACCGGCGCGCACGGGATCCTTGGCCGGCGGATCGCGAACCGGATCCGTCGGCGATGTCGGCTCCTGGGCAGGCGCCGCCTCCGTCTCGGCGGGCGGGGCAGGGGTCGGGGCCGGGGCCGGCTTGCCGGCGGGCTTCGCTGCCGGGGCCTTCGGGGCGGGAGTCTGTTGGGCCGGCTTGCCCTTCGATGAGGTCGAGCGCGCCGGCTTGCCGTGGCCCGAGTGCGGCGCTGCGGAACTGCCGGAGCCCCAGGTGCGAGAAGATGAGTAGGAGCAGGCAGAGGACAGGCTCAAACCAGCTGCAACCATGAGGGCCAAACAAACGTTGCGCATAAAACCTCGGCGCTCTCGGACGGGAGTGGCGAACTCGTATTCACGCCCTATCCGGCTGCTGTGTCAAATTGCGCAGGTCGACGCCGCGCCTCGATCAGCGGGATCGCCCGCAGATCGGGCTGATTCCGCCCTTTAGAGCACTTTGCTCGCCGGCCGGCCCCCGGGCCGGGCGCCCCGTACCCCCCCGAAAAAGGGCCCTGGGGCCGCTCCTGCGGGGAAATTGCGGCTGCGTCTGGACAAACCCACGGTACCTCGCGCTAGCGTGGCGAAACAGCTTTGGGGGCGCCCCTCGGGCGCCGGGAGGGTGGAGCAGTGACGACACGCATTAAACCTGATGAGCAGCGCAAGCAGCAGATCCGGGCTGCGGCCACCCGGTGCTTCGTGCGCCGTGGCTTTGCGGCGACACGTCTCCTGGACATCGCCCGCGAGGCCGGGCTCAGCAAGGGCGGCGTATATTTCCACTACAGGGCCAAGGAGGCGCTGTTCCACGACATCCTCGAGGCCCAGTTCACGGCCCTGCAGTCGCGCTGGGACACCGAGCTGGACGCCGACCAGCCGGCCGATCGGGCGCTGCGGGGGCTCGTGCTGACGCACCTGCAGACCCTCGAGCACAGCCCGGACGAGGCCCGCTTCTGCAACCTGATGATCGCGATGGCGAGTCAAAATCCGGAGTTTCGCGAGCGCCTCGAGCAAGTGTTGGCCGGCATGCGGGTCCGCTACGCCGAGCTCCTGCGCCGCGGTGCCACGGCCGGCGTGTTCTCTGCCGGCGACGCCGAGATCCTGGCCCGTGGGATCATCGCCTTGATCTACGGCATCGCTGCCGAGAGTGCGGGCGACCCACAGGCCGCGTTGCCGATGCGGGCCGAACAGGGCGCCGATCTCGCGGTCCGTCTCGCCCGCGGGCCGGCGGCCTGAGCGTCAGTCGTCCTCGTCCGCCAGCGCGGGCCGGCAGAAGCGCATGCCGACGAGGCCGCTCCAACCCTCGTCGGGGCCTGGCGAACGCAACGTGAGGTACTCGGCCAGCTCGGCCCGGTAGCCGACCGGCAACAGCCTGGCCAGGGTGGACAGCGCCGCGGCCCCGCTCGGTCGACCGAGGGTCTCGTCGTTCTCCATGCAGCGGGCGACGAGCTGTTCAGGACGGCCGGCGGCCAGCGACTCGAGGCAGGCCAGGTCACGCTCGCGGAGGCTGCGAAGGTCCTCGGGTGCGAGCGGCGGGCGCCCGAAGGCCGGCCCGGCGTGGCTGAGCTCGGCGGAGATCCACCACAGCACGCGCTTGCCCTCGAGCACGTGCTCCATGGTCGCGAGGAAGGCGTCGGTGTTCGCCTCGTCCTCGCCGGCCAGCAACGCGGTCTGGCCGCACAGCACCGGCAACACCGGGGGGCAGGCCGCGCCGTAGATGTGTGCGAGCACGAGTGCGCCGAGCTCGAGGCTCATGCCCTCGCGATGGCGCAGCTCCTCGCGGCGGATCCACGGCAGGCGTCGCTCGAGCGCGGCGACCAGCGCGGCGTGGACCGGCAAGGCGCCGAGCGGGGTCGCGTAGCGCTTGTCGGTGATGGCGAAGGGCAAAAGCCCCGGGTGGTGATCGGTGCCGAGCAGCACGATCAGATCGATCTCGTCGGCCGGGGGCAGCCCGCGCACGGTCGCCTCGACCAATGCCGCAGCGCGGCCCTCGAGCGGCTGGTAGGGGCAGAGCACGCCGATGACGTCGCTGCCGCGTCGCCAGCGGGCGGCCGGTTCGGGCAACACCGCATGCATCGCCGCGCGCAGCTGGTCCTGCTCCTCGGCGTAGAGCACCCCGGCGAAGCGCGGCGGCCGGATCTCGCTGGCCATGAACTTGCGACGCGCGGCGTCCCACATCCCGCGAAATTGATCGTCGTCGAGGTAGCCGGCCTCACCGAGCTCGGCGAGCAGCGCCTTGATGTCCTCGAGGCTCAGGTCCATGCGCTCGCGCAGCAGCAGCGATTGCCGGATCTGCGCCGCGGTGCGCTGGCCGTCGAGCATGTCGAGCACCTGCCCGGCCTCCTCCGGAAAGGCGGCCGGCTCGGCGATGCCGAGCGGGTCGCGCAGCACGACCAGCACCTCGTCGCCGCGACGCAGCACCGTTCGATCGACCTTGCGAAGCCTGGGTCTGTCCATGGGCGGATGTGGAGGCTACGGCGCTTCGCATCACGCGGCAATGCCCGCGCCACATTGTCGTCACCGCGGATACACCCGCGGCTTCTCCGGGTCGGGTCGCTCCGGTCCGCTGCGCGCTCCGCAGGGTGCGTCCTCTCCGGGCATCACGGCCGTGATCGCCTGACGGGCGGCGGACGCGGTCTCGGCCGCCTCGCTCGCGGCGCACAGGGCCTCGCGCACCTCGGGGGCCGCAGGGAGCTCGCTGCGCTGCAGGGCTCGCACCAGGCGGATCGAGAGGCCGACGTCGGGGGTGCGCTGACTGGCGGCGGCCACCGCCACGGCGCCGCGCTGACCGTGATGTTTGACGAGCTGACGGCCGGCCTCGGCCCGGCGCTCGGGGTCCTGGTCCCCGTCGTCGAGCATGCGCACGAGGGCGGCTCGCGCTGCATCACCACCGCAGCGGCCCAGCGCAGCGATCGCCTCGCGGGCGACGATCGCCTCCGCCTCACCCTTGCGACCGGTCGCGTCGGCGATCTGCGTCACCTTCTTCACCATGGCCGCGGCGCAGGGACCCTCGACCCGCGTGAGCGCGGCGCTGCGGACCTCCGGCCACGGGTGGGCCTGGCTGGCGGCCAACCACGACCCGTCGGCGGCGAGCTTCGCCGAGGCATAAGCGACGCTGGCGATCCGCGGAGCGGCCGCGGTGAGCAGACCAAGGCGCTCGACCAGCGCCTGCGCGGCCGGGGCGGCGAGCCCTTGCAGGGCCAGAGCGCCGAGCACCTCGCTCGCTTGCTCCGCCTGGTGCGCCCGATCGAGGTGCCTCGCCGCGAGGGTATTGAGACTGCTCTGCACGGCCGCCTCGGCGCCCCGCGCTTGCAACACGCGCAGCGCCGCGACCCGGACCACGAAGTCCGCCGAGTCATCGCCGGCCCATCCGATCGCCAGGCTCGTGAACGCGGCGTCGTTGCCGTCACCGAGCCCCGCGCGCAGGCCGATCAGCGCCGCCTTGCGCGACGGCTCGCTGCCGGCGATCGCGGCGTCGAC